>JALYLL010000312.1 GCA_030774255.1 Chloroflexota bacterium
GCGCGCGACGTGGACCGGCGGCGTCTCGTCTATGACCTGGCTGAGCGTCTGCTTCGCGACGACGAGGAGCTCGAGCAGCCGCACCGTCGCGAACATGCCGTCGAACGACGGGTGGAATCGGGGGAAGATGAAGCCGCCGACTCCGTCGCCGACCAGAAGCGGATGCTCGCGTGCCGCGAGGCTCATCTGCGCCTCGGCTGACGCGCGCATCCGTTGCACGCGGCCGCCGTGAGCGGCAACGATCTCTTCGATCGACGAGGGCGCGTAGACCGGCACCGCGATGACCCCCGGCGCCTGCCGCGCCGTAAGAGAGACGAACGCCTCGAGGAAGTGCATGTCGTTGATGACGCGCCCGCGATCATCGACAACGAAGATCTTCTCGCCCCCCGCATCGACGATCACGCCGAGCGACGCCCCGAGAGCGGGAACGAGCACGGCGAGCTGGCGTTGCTCCTCCTGGAACTCCTCGAACGAACGCGACCCGATGTTCTCGGACACGACTCCGTTTACGGCGACGGCCTCGACGCCGAGTGTGTTCAGAAGCTGCGGCAGGAACTGCGCGGGCGTGCCGTGCGAGTAGTTGACGACGATCTTGGGCTTCGCCTCGGCGATCTCCTTCCGCCGCGCTACCTCGGCGAGGAACGCCTCGCTGTATTGCTCCCCGACACGCTGGGTTTCGAAGATCCGGCCGACATCGTCGTACGACACGCGGCGAAGATCCTCCCTGAAGAAGATCGTCTCGACCTTACGTTCCTGCGTCTTGTCCATGTCCAGGGCCTGACGGTCGAAGAACTTGACGTCGCAGACACGCACGTCGAAAGGCGACACGCGTACGTGTACCCCGCCGGCGGCCCCGACGCGCCGCGTATGGAATCGACCGATCGGGAGCGGCGCCTGCGATAGGTCGGCGACATGCACGCCCGCGCTGACGATGCCGCTCATGAGTCCACGTTTCAGCATGCGGCTCGTGCGGTACTGGTCGCGGTTCATCGTGATCGTGGCGCCCTGCTTGAGCGTTGACGCGTACGCCGCCCCGAGACGCGCCACGAACTCCGGGGTGAGGTCGATGTTGACGATCCCGGTGACCCCGAAGCGGCCGAAGAGCGCGCGGCGTCCCTGAGCTCCCCAGATGAGGCTCGAGCCGATCACCGCGCCCGACTCGATCTGCTTGTCCGGCCAGATCTTCACCTGCGCCCGAACGCGAGCGTGATCGCCGACGATGGTGTGATCGCCGATGACGCTGCCTTCCTCGAGGATGACCTGGGACTTCAGCGCGCACTGCCGGCCCACGATCGCGCCGTGCAGCTCGGAGCGCTCGCCGATGTACGTGTTGCGCCAGACGATCGACCTGTCGACGACCGCGCCGACATCGACCGAGACGTAATCGCGCAGCACGGTGGGTCCGATGATCTCGGCGTGCGGCCCGATCTTCACGCCCTCGCCGAGGAAGATGGGGCCCGTGAGCTTCGCGGACTCGTTGATGTCGACATCGCCGGCCGTCCACACGCCCGGCATGAGCTCGTTCCCGAGGTCCTCGCCTTTGACCTTGCCGTTGAGAAGATCGGCGTTCGCCCGCGCGTATTCGGCGATGGAGCCGACGTCGGTCCAGTACCCCTCGGCTACGTACCCGTAGAGAGGCTCGCCTTCCGCAAGCAGGCGGGGAAAGAGGTCCTTGCTGAAATCGAAGACCTCACCGAGGGCGAACCGCTCGAGCACGCGCGCCTCGATCACGTAGATGCCGGTGTTGATCGTGTCGCTGAAGACCTCGCCCCACGAAGGCTTCTCGAGGAATTTCGTGATCCGCCCGTCGTCGGCGGTGATCACGACGCCGTACTCGAGCGGGTTCGGGACGTGCACCAGGGTCAGCGTCACCGCGGCGTTTCGCTCGCGGTGGAATGCGATGACCTTCGAGAGATCGATGTCGGTGAGAGCGTCACCCGAGATGACGAGGAACGTGCCGTCGAGATCCGCGGCGAGCTGCCGCACCGAGCCGCCGGTGCCGAGCGGGGTCTCCTCGACGCTGTACCGGAGCCGCATCCCGATGCCCCCGCCATCGCCGTAGCTGTCCTGGATGACTGAGGCCAGGTACTGGAGGGTGACGAACGACTCCTCGACGCCGTGGCGCTTGAGGAGCTCGAAGATGTGGCCGAGGCAAGGCTTATCGACGATGGGCACCATGGGTTTCGGACGGTTGATCGTCAGAGGTCGAAGACGGCTTCCTTCGCCGCCCGCCATGACGACGGCCTGCATCAGCGCGAGTCTAGTTCAGCCTTGCTCCGCGCCGATCGCAAATAGCGCTTCGAGGTCGTGGCGCGAGTAGGCCTTGAAGGCCACGTGGGTCTGGGTCCGCGCGACGCCGCCGACCTGCGCGATACGTCGCGTCACGATATCTGCGAGCTCGTCATGCTCTCGCGCCCGGACCATCGCGACGAAGTCGAAATCGCCGGTCACCGAGTAGACCTCGGACACGCCGTCGACCGCGGCGAGCTCCTCGCCGAGCTTCGGTAGCGCGCCCTTCTCGGCGGTGATCAGGACGACCGCCGTGATCACCTCAATCTCTCGGCTTCGCCGAGGAGACACGCTCAAGGCTGGAGGACTCGCTCCTCACGGGTGAACCGCTCGTCGCTCGGCCCATCTTCATCCCTAGAGGCTCTTGACGTCGATGTCGTGCAGGGCCGATTTCACGTAGTGCGCTGCTTCCTGAAACGCCATCGCCCTGCCGCGGTTGAGCGCCGCTTCGTACGAGTCGAGGGAGTCTTCGCTCGACTTCTCGTCGAACACGTGGAACTGCTCTTCGCAGAGATCGATCGCGAGCTTGACGCGGTCACGCGCAGCCGTGCTGATCAAGAGGTGTCCTCCGAACGCAACTGTCTCTGCGCGTGAGAATAACTCCGCGCGTCGGTTAC
>JALYLL010000313.1 GCA_030774255.1 Chloroflexota bacterium
GATTCCGGCCACATCAAGGGATACAAAGCCAAAGGAACCGTCCCGGTGCGCGGAACCGCGAAGATTGCCGGACCCGGCAAGGTAGTGGTGCGGACCGATGACGGCGCGCGCGAGCTCGAGGCGCGGGACATCGTCATTGCGGTCGGCTCGGTGCCGAAGGTACCGAAGCTCGAGGGCCTCGCAGAGGCCGGCTTCTGGACGAACCGAGAAGGAACGAGCCTCCGCGAGCTTCCGAAAAGCATCGTCATCCTCGGCGCGGGTCCCTCGGGCACCGAGCTCGCGCAGGTCTATGGGCGTTTCGGCGTTCGCACGACCCTCGTAAGCCCGCGGCAGGTCAACCCGACCGATCACCCGCGCAGCTCCGCGCTCCTTGCAAAGGCGCTCCGCGCGTCCGGCGTGGACGTCCGCGAGAACGCGCGAGCGCAACGGGTCCGGCCGCGTGCCGGCAAGGACGGGGAACATGTCGTGGAGCTCGCCGATGGATCGACCGTCGAAGCCGCGGTGATCGAGCTCAATGTGGGTCGTACCGCGGCGCCCGCGCTCGCGACCCTCGGCCTCGACGCGATCGGCATCGCCTATGACGGCGCGGACATCCATAAGGTCGACGACACGCATAGCGCAGCCGATCACATGTACGCCATCGGCGATTGCATCGGGCACGAGCTCTCGACGCACCTCGGGCACTACGAGGGCGAAACGGCCGTGAAGATCGCGCTCGGCGACAACGTGCGCGCCGATTTCACCGCGGTCCCGCGTGCCGTGTACACGGAACCCGAGACGGCTGCGGTGGGCCTGCTCCTCGATCAGGCCAAGGAGCGCGGCATCGACGCGTACGAGGAGACGGCCAACCTCGCGACGAGCGCGAAGGGCTACGTGAGCGAGTCGGAAGGGCACGTTTCGATCGTCATCGACCGCAAGAACAAGGTGCTCGTAGGCGCGTTCATCGGCGGACCGGCCGCATCCGAGGCGATCCACGAAGCGGTGCTCGCCATCAAGCTCAAAACACCGATCTCCGTTCTCGCCGACACGATCCATGCGTTCCCCACGGTCTCGCGCGTGATGGGCGGACTCTTCGCGAAGGCCGACATCGCACTCCGGTGAGCGAGGAGTACCTCACGCTTCTCGACTGGCGCCGGCGCGTCGCCGACATGTACTCGGCCGTACGCGCGAAGCTGCCGGGGGACGCTCCGGGCGCGCACGCGCTCTGGCGATCGACGCGCGACGAGCTCTTTCGAACCCACCCGCAGTCGCCGTTGCCCCCATCAGAGCGCGGCGCGTTCCGCGGTCTTCCGTACTACGACTACGACCCACGCCTCGCGAAACGTGGGAAGATCCGCGCCCTACCCGAAGAGCGCTACGACGTCGGGACGAGCACCGGCGGGGTGATCCCGTTCGTGCGCTTCGGCGCCGTCGAGCTCGACGTCGGCTCGCTCGAGATCTTCTGGCTCGACGCGTACAGCGGCGGCGTGTTCCTGCCATTCCGCGACGCGACCGCCGGCAAGACGACCTACGGCGGCGGGCGATATCTGCTGGACACGGCGAAAAGCGCGGATCTGGGCGCAATCGGCGACGAGCTCGTCCTCGACTTCAACTTCGCGTATCACCCATCGTGCCGTTACGACCCGAAGTGGGTTTGTCCGCTTGCGCCGCTCGGTAATAGGCTCCAGGTCGCGATCGAAGCAGGGGAGCGGATGTGAACCAACGTTGGACGCTTATCGCCGCGGTCCTCGGATCGTCGATCGTGTTCGTCGACTCGTCGGTCGTGACCGTGGCGTTACCGAAGATCGGCCGCGAGCTGCCGACCACGGTCCTCGGGGTGCTCGAGGGCCAGTTGTACGTCTACACCGGGTATCTCCTCACCCTGTCGGCGCTCCTTATCCTCGCGGGTGCGCTGTCTGACTTCTACGGCC
This sequence comes from Chloroflexota bacterium, assembly GCA_030774255.1. Lineage (GTDB taxonomy): Bacteria > Chloroflexota > Limnocylindria > P2-11E > P2-11E > 3-1-20CM-2-70-9. Next base: position 1,911 of record JALYLL010000313.1, read on the forward strand.
GGCGCCGCGTCTTCCTCATCGGCCTGATCGGCTTCGGACTTACCAGTGTTCTGTGCGGTCTCGCGCCGAACATGGAATTCCTCGTCCTGTCGCGCATCCTCCAAGGCGCGGCCGGCGCGATCCTGGTTCCAGGGTCACTTGCGCTTCTCACGGCAGCGTTCAGCGGCGAAGCGCAGGGACGGGCCTACGGCGTGTGGGCAGCGGCGACCGCGGCGACGACCATCCTCGGACCGTTCATCGGCGGCGTTCTGGTCGACACGATCTCGTGGCGCGTCGCGTTCCTCATCAATGTTCCGCTCGTCGTCGTCGCGGTCTGGGCGACCGCCCGCTACGTTCCGGAGAGCCGGAACGAGAACGCGACCGGGCACTTCGACTGGCTTGGGGCCGCGGTGGTGGCCATCGCGGTCGGTGGCCTCAGCTTCGGCGCGACGTACGGCCAACAACGTGAGTGGCGCGACCCGCTGGCGTATGTCGCCCTTGCTGCTGGCGTCGTCGCGACCATCGCGTTCCCGTTCCTGATGCGGCGGAGCCGCGAACCGCTCGTGCCGCTCGAGCTCTTCCGCTCGCGCAACTTCACGGTCACCAATATCTCGACGCTTCTCATCTACGGAGCGCTGTACGTGACCTTCTATTACCTGGCCCTGTTCCTCCAGGGGGTGCTCGGCTACTCCGCCTCGGCCGCGGGCCTCGCTGGTATTCCCGGAGGGGTTCTTCTTGTGGTGCTGTCGACGCGCTTCGGTGCCCTTGCGGCCCGCTACGGTCCGAAGATCTTCATGACCGTTGGTCCCGCCCTCATGGCCATCGGCGTCCTCTGGTTCTCGCGAGTGCCGGCGACCAGCCCGGCGTGGGTGTTCCTGCCCGGCGATCCGTCGACCTGGTTCCCGCCCCGCGAGTGGTTCGTCGACTTTCTTCCGGGACAGATCATCTTCGGATTCGGACTCGCGATGATGGTCGCGCCGCTCACGACCGCACTCATGACGAGCGTCCCGGTTCGTAACTCCGGCGTCGGATCGGCGGTCAACAACGCCATCTCGCGTGTTGGCCCGCAGCTGGCCGGCGCGGTTATCTTCGTCGCTATCACCGCGAGCTTCTATTCCGGGATGGCCGCGAGGATTCCGGGTGCGGACACATCCGATCCCGCGTTTCGCCACGATTACCCGCCGATGACCGTCCCCCAGACTTCGGACCCGCGCGCCCTGGCCGCGCGCGATCAGTCGACCGAGGCATTTCACCTGGCGATGTATGTCGGCGCGGCGCTCCTCGCCGCAGGCGCAGTAGTCAATGCCGTGGGTATCTCGGATGAGGCGGCGCAGCAAGCGATAAAGCGGCGCACGCCGATGACGACGGTTTAGAGTTTTAGCCCTGCGGCCTGCCCTCGCTCTCGTCGTGGTGATCGCGATCGGCTGCTCGCCGAGCGCGTCGAGCCCCACGCCCAGCGTCGTCTCTGCGTCGCCGACACAACCGGCCACACCCTCCGCCTCCGCCATCCTGCCCGCGCGCCTGGAACCCTCGAACGGGCGGCTCCCCGCGGTCGCGGGGGCCTTCGTCTTGTTCCAGCAACCCGGCGAGACAGGACTGCACGGGGTCTCGTTCGGCGCGGACGTGAATGGTTTGATCGGAGCTGAGGCCCCTCAGACCACCGCCGCAGCCGGGTGGTCGCAGTCTCCCTACGGGGTGCCGTTCCTGGTCGGGACGACGGCCTACGGCCGTGATCGCGCGGTGCTCGGGGCGATCCCCTGGTCGGGAAGGGAATCGAAGACGTGGTCGAGCGAGGGCCGTTTCCTCTGCACAGCGGTTCCCGAGCGAGAGGCCGCGGGCGCACAGATGCGGCTCGAGATGGCCTTCATCGGTCAAACCGCGAAACAGATCGCAAGCGGCTTCACGACCTACAGCGATAACGCGACTTACCCGGTGCTCGCCTGCGATCAAGGCACGGATCGCGCGATCGTTGCGGTCTTCGGGCAAGGCGTCGCCCCGGCGCGTCTCTGGGTGTTCAAGCTATCGACCGGCTCGATCATCCGCTCGGTCGACTACGCGGGGGCGGTTGGATGGGTCGCCGCGAGCGCGGACGGGTCGATGCTCGCCGAGTCGACTCGCGACAGCGCCAGCGGCAAATGGAAGGCGACGTTCCGCGCGGCTGACGACGGTGCGCAGCAGGGAACGATCGACGACCTTGCGGTCCAGGGGTTCTCGGGCGATAAGACGCTCGTCGTTGGCCCGACCGCTCCCGGCGGACCGACCGCCGCGGTCGTCGAGTGGAAGACCGGGCGCAAGGTGTGGAGCACGAGCGGCCCATATGGCGGATTTCTCCCCGAGCCCGCCGGGCCCCGTCTCGCAGTCGGCATTGGCTTCGTCGCAGGATCGGACCAGCGCGACGTCTACCTCGTCGGTCCGAGCGGCTTTATCGCGCTCCTCCCCGAGCGAGTCCGCGTCGCCCTTCGCTAACGGGAAGCGCACCAGCGACGTGCGCGCTTGACTTCATTGGTAAGTGCAGACTAACGTAAGGTCCTTCGCGCAACAGCGCAAATGGGAGGTCTTCGTGGGCGATCAGGTCACGAATTTCGAGATCAATAGCGCAGATCCGGCGAAGGCGCGTCGTTTCTACACCGCGGTATTCGGCTGGAAGATGAACGAGGTCCCGAACGACTACACGTTTATCGACACCGATGCGGGCGGGAAGGGCATCGGCGGCGGGATCGGTCCGCTGCGCGGACCCAAGCCGTTCGTCACCTTCTATGTGGTCGTCGGCGACCTCAACGCCACGTTGAAGAAGGCCACGGACAACGGCGGGAAAGTCGTGTTCCCCGCTACGAAGGTCGGACCCACCACCACGATCGGCCTGTTCAGCGACCCGGATGGAAACGTCATCGGTCTCACCGACGGCAAGTAAGCGGGCTGTGGCCGCTCTCGAGGCTATCGAGCACACTGCGCCCCATGGACGAGTCTGCGGTCACGGATGCCGCGGTCTGGATTCGGTTCGAGTTCGCCCGCCACGTGCACGCGTATCTGCAAGACCAGATCCGGTTCTCGGACGCGAAGGCGGGCGTTATCGCGGCCGCGACAGGAATCCTCTTCGGCGCCTTTCGTGGGGTCCCGCTCGCACCGCAGGAGATGTTCCCTCCGCGTACCCCATCGGCGGCTCTGGAGTTTCTGATCGCGGCGCTCTTTCTCTTCTTCTCGCTCCTGGCGGTCGCGAACGCATACCAGGTGCTGCGTCCCCGCTTGCCGGAGCGGCACCAGGACGTCGGGCCACACCACCGATTCATCGAATGGACGACGCGACTCATCGATCGTGAGACGCCCCCCTCTCTCGAGGGGGGCAATCTCGTGAACTGGGCCGCGATCAGCGCCCGTGCAACGGTCCCCGCCGGGGCGTCCACGTACGCACGTGACGTACTCGGGAAGACTCCAAGCGAGCTGAGTCGGCAGCTGTCCGAGCACTCCGTGGTTCTCGCGATGATCGCCGGACAGAAGTACCAGCACGTCCGACTGGCCTTGAACGATCTGCTGCTGGCTGCAGCCTCGCTCGTTCTCCTGACGCTCGTGATCGGATTCAGCTCCTAGAGCAGCAGACCCTCGAGTGCCGCGACGACGGCGCGCTCGTGATCGCGCGTACGGAAATCGTGAAGCGGATGCGGCGGCAGGTCGTACTCCATGCTGATGCCGCCGCGCCGGGTGTAGAGGACGGGGTAGATGTCGCCCGCGGGATTCTCCTCGAGCGTCGCGGCCACGGCGTCGGGGGGACCCGAATCGAGAAAGCTCTGCAGCGGAACGATCCCGTCGTCGACGGTCCCCCGTTTTTCGTCGCGGATCAACACGCGCGCGAGGTAGGACTTCTGATGCCAGAGCTCGGGCGCGTTCGTGACCTCGCTCAATAGATAGGACACGACCTCGGCGCGAGCGACGACCGGCCGCTCGGGGTCGATGCCGAAATGTTTTCGCGCCACTTCGCGCGCGAGGATGCGTCCGTTGTAGCGGTGTCCGTTCACACCGCCCGAGTTGCTCGGCATGCCGTGCTTGCGCAGACCCGGCGACGCCTGGTGGATCGTGCCGCCGAAGTACACCCCCGGGACCGACGCGCTCTCCCAGAACGGGGTTTGCGCTGGAAGCTTGTTGCGGCCGACGGTCGCGACGCCGAGCTTTGGCAGATCCAATATCGGGCTCGTGAAGCCGGTCGCGGCGATCACGTCGTCGACCTCAAAGACGAGCTCGGTCGCGCTGTCGGCCTTCCGCGTGTGCACGAGGAAGGTCAAGCCCGTGTGCTCCACACGCTCGATCGACGCGTCGAGCACGATGACGCCACCGGCCAGGACGTGGTCCTCGTATGGCTGCACGTATCGCGCGCGGACCCCGACGAGCGACCGCGTGTTGATCGAAAGCTTTGCCGGTGACGGAGACGCGAGGACGATCTGCCTGGCCCACTGAAGAAAGCCTGTCGCAAGCTCGAAACCGGAATTCTCCTTGCCGATGATGAACACGCGACGCCCGGCATAGGTCTCGGCCGGACGCGTCTGCGCGTAGTGCAGCGCCTCTCCGATGCCCGGAATCTGCGGACGCCACGGCTCGGCCACGCCGACCGCGAAGATCGGCACCTGGCAGCGGTATTCACCGTCGCTCGTCTCGAGGACCCATCGATCCCCGTCGTGGCGCGTCCCGGTCCAGCGGCAGCCGTAGCGCACCGCGACGCCCGCGCGGTCGGCGAATGCCGCGAGGTTGCGTTCCATCTCCTGGCGCGAGGGGTAGTACGAAGTGCCGTCCATCATCGAGCACATGAGGGCACGGCACTCCTTCTCTTCGGGAAGGAGGCTGTTCCAGTCGTAGCGCTCGTACTCGCGGGTGCCCTGCTCGAAGGGTGCGTACGGCTTGGTCCACGACAGGAGCCGCTGGAAGAAGGGCCATCTGCGGAACATCCCGCCCGCGCTCTCGTCGGCCGAGATGACCGCGTGCTTCACACCGAGGCGGCAGAGCGAGTAGCTGATCTGGAGCCCCCCGGGACCGCTTCCGACGACGACGACCGGATATTCGCCTGGCGGGTGGGGACGGTCGGTCAGGTGCTCCTCCGCGTCACGTTGGCGAGCTTCCGTGCTTCCGCGACGAGAAGGCGGTAGCAGACCCGGGGATGGGTCTGGAGGAATTCCCGTAGCAGCTCGCCCGGAACGACGACGCAGCGCAGCGGCCTGACGGCGATGACGTCCGCTACGGGAGGTTCGCCAAGCAGAACGGATATCTCACCGAAGAAATCGCCGCGGCGGAGGGTGCCGATAGCGTTGCCGCGCGCGACGAGCGCGGCTTCGCCCTCGAGGATGATGTAGAAGGACGATCCCGAGAGGCCTTCGCGCAACACGCGCTCGTCCTGAGCGAAGTAGCGCTCCTCGAGCGAATGCGCCACCTTTTCAAGCTCGGGACGCGTCAGGTCGGCGAAGATCGCGAGACTCGCAAGCGTTTCGGTGATGTCGTCCGGTGCCGAGCGCATGTCGCTGGTCTAAGGCGTGCGCGCAGTCTTGGCAAACGCGGGAAAGAGCAGAATCAAAGCAGCATGAGTGTGGGGAGGGGGTTGCCGGCCGGCACCCTCACGTTCCTATTCACCGACATCGAGGGCTCGACCAAGCTCCAGAACGAGCTCGGTACGGACCGCTACCAGGACGTCCTCGAGGTGCACACGCGCATCCTCCGCGACGCGTTCAAAGATGGCGGTTTCGAGGTGCGGGTGGAGGGGGACGCGCTGTTCGTCGTTTTCCCCGTGGCCGCGAAGGCTGTGCGGGCTACGGCCGCGGCGCAGCGAGCGCTGGCGGCCGCGACATTCCCCCACGGCGCGACGGTCCGCGTCCGGATGGGGATGCACACCGGCGAGGGCCGCCCCGCAAGCATCGATGCGGGGGCGGACTACGTCGGCCTCGATGTGAACCGTGCGGCTCGCGTTGCCGCCGCGGGTCACGGCGGACAGGTCCTGATCACGCAAGCGACCGCCACGCTCGCGCGCGCCGATCTCGCCGACGGCCTCTCTCTTCGCGACCTCGGCGAATTCCGGCTCAAGGACCTTGCGAACCCCGAGCGCATCTACCAGCTCGTGATCGGCGGCGTCGTCTCGAACTTCCCGCCGATACGGAGCCTCGATCAAACGCCGACCTTCCTTCCGCAGCAGCCGTCCACATTCGTTGGTCGGGAGCGCGAAATCGCCGAGGGGCAGCGTCTCTTGGCGGGGACCCGGCTCATGACGCTGACCGGTCCGGGCGGAACGGGGAAGACGCGGCTTTCGTTGCGCATCGCAGAGGAGTCGGCGCACGACTTCACCGACGGAACGTTCTTCGTTCCGCTGGCGCCGATCACCGATCCCGAGCTCGTTCCATCGACGATCGCGCATACCCTCGGGGTCCAGGTCGGTGGTAGCGAGATGCCCCTTACGCGTGTCCTCGACCACGTTCGCGGAAAACGGATGCTCCTCGTGCTGGACAATTTCGAGCAAATCCTCTCCGCGGCCCCGATCGTCGGCGAGCTCCTTGGCGCAAGTCCCGTGTTGAAGGTCATCACATCGAGCCGGGCGCCGCTCCGCATCTCGGGAGAGCAGGAATACCCGGTGCCTCCGCTCGAGCTCCCCAACCCAGAACGGTTGCCGGCGCTCGAAGTTCTCGCGCAGTCGGACGCGGTGCGGCTCTTCATCGAGCGGGCGAAGGCCGTGCGGCCCGACTTTCGGGTCACGGCTGAGAACGCCGCGGCGGTGGCTGAGATCGTCTACCGGCTCGACGGCTTACCGCTCGCGATCGAGCTCGCGGCGGCGCGCGTCAAGGTCCTCACGCCGCAATCGATGCTTCCGAAGCTTCGACAGGGACTCGACATGCTCGCGTCGACCGCGCGCGATTTGCCCGAGAGGCAACGGACCCTCAACGGGGCGATCGCGTGGAGCTGGGATCTCCTGGGCGAGACTGAGCGGAAGCTCTTCAGCCGCGTCGCCGTGTTCGTTGCTGGCGCGATGCTTCCGCAGATCGAAGCGGTCAGCGAAGAGAGTGAGGTGCTCGATGTTTTGAGCGCGCTCGTCGAGCAGAGCCTCGTTCGGCAATCGGAGGTCGAGGGCGAGCCGCGCTTCCGGATGCTCGTCACGATCCGCGAGTACGCGTTGGGGCGCCTCGCGGAGAGTGGGGAAGCCGAGGAAATCTCACGGCGTCACGCGGCGGCGTATCTGGCCCTCGCCGAAGAGGCCAGGCCGCACTTCGGTAGCGACGACCAGAAGCGCTGGCTGGACGAGCTCGAGCTCGAGCACGACAACATGCGCGCGGCACTCGAATGGACCATCTTGCGCGGCCACGCCGACGAGGCCCTGCGACTGGTGTTCGCGCTCTGGCGATTCTGGCAGCGTCGTGGGCATCTCCCCGAGGGTGCCCAGTGGTGCGAGCGCGCTCTCGCATTGCCGGCCGAGAACGTCTCGCCGCTGGTGCGGATGAGGGCGCTCGAAGCCGCCGGCGGGCTCGTCTATTGGCGCGCGCAGTTCGACCGGGCGACGGATTTCTACACGAAGGCGCTGGAGATTGCGGAACGCCTCGGTGACCCGAGGGAGGAGGCGAACGCGGCATACAACCTCGCGTTTGCGGTGGGGTTGCCCATGAAGGAGGTCTCGCGTGCTGTCGAGCTCCTCCGCGGCGCGCGCGACAAATGGAAGCGTCTCGGCGACCGCGCTGGCGTGGCGCGCGCTAGCTGGGCCCTGGGATCGCAGCTGCAGATCGGACCCCGCGGCACAATCGATCCGGCCACGCTTGAAGAAGCGCTCGCCTCATCCGAGGAGGCTCTCGCGACGCAGCGGACCCTCGGCAACCGCTTCGATCTCGCGTACGCGCAGCACCTCAACGGCTGCATCCTGTACAAGCTTGGCCGATTCGAAGAATCGCGTCGCGTGCTCCTCGAGAGCCTCACCCTGTTCCTCGAGGACCACGACATTTCCGGGCTGGTGCTGATCGCGAGCGACCTTGCCGAGCTCTCCGCAGCCGAGGGCGACGACGAACGACGAGCGGTCCTGACGGGCATCGCCGACACGTTCGCGCGCCGGTCCGGGACCGGGCTGCTCGACAACTTCGAGGAGCAGGAAGACCGCTGGCTCCCGCGCAGCGTGCCGGCCGAACTCCGGTCCGCACTCGAGCGCGGGCTTGCGATGAAGGAACCCGAGGCGATCGCCTACATGCAGGATCGGGAGATCTCGAGGGATTGAGCGAGCCTCAGTCGACCGCCGCGCGTGCCACCGCCGGGACGAGCGAACGCCGTCCCCTCACCGTGCTGTTCGCCGACATCGCTGGATCGACTGCCATTGCCGAGCGCATGGACCCCGAGGACTGGACCGCGATCGTCAGCCAGGCGTTCGCGCGGATGAACGCGACAGTGACCAGGTACGACGGCACGGTCGCGCGCCTCATGGGGGATGGCGTGCTCGCCTTCTTTGGCGCGCCCGTGGCGCACGAGGACGATCCGCTTCGCGCCGTGCGCTGCGGTCTCGACATGGCGCGGGCGGTCGACGAGCTCAGCGCGGAGCTGAACGCGAAGGACCCGATCGATCTCAAGGTGCGGGTCGGCATCAACACCGGGCCGGTGGTCGTGGGCGTCGTCGGCACGAAGGCGGCGAGCGAGTACACGGCGATGGGCGACGCCGTGAACATCGCGTCGCGAATGCAGGCGCTCGCGCGTCCGGGCACGGTCCTCGTGAGCGGCGCCACGCATCGCTTCGTCGCGGCACTCGTGGACTCGGTCGACGTCGGAGCCCTCGATCTCAAGGGAAAGACGAACGCTGTGCAGGCGTACGAGGTCACGGGCTTGAGAGAGGGCGCGACCGGGCGCGGCCTCAGCGGCATCCATGCGCCGATGATCGGGCGGGAGCGTCAGCTGAAGCGTCTTGCCGATCTCTTCGCGGTGGCGAAGGCCGGACAGGGCCGCGTCGCGGCGATCCTGGGCGAGCCTGGCATCGGCAAGAGCCGGCTCCTCGCCGAGCTCCGCGGTGAGATCGAGCGTTCCAACGCCTCGGCCCGCTGGATCGAAGGCCGCTGCCTCTCCTACGGTCATACGCTCCCGTATCACCTCCTCATCGACGTCGTGCACTCGTTGATCGGCGTGAACACCTCGGCCGACGAGGCGGAGGTGCGCGAGGCGCTCGAGCGGACTTTAAGTGAATTGCTCGGCGACGCGTGGGAAGAGTCCTTCGCCTACCTCGGACATCTCCTGTCGATCAGGCTCGAGCCGTCGATGCAAGCGCGGGTCAGCGCCCTGGACTTCGAGAGCGTCAAGCGGTACGTCTCTTCCTTCGTGCTGACGGTCCGGGCCCTCAGCACTCGTGGTCCGGTCGTTCTTGTGTTCGAGGATCTGCATTGGGCCGACGCCGCGTCTGCCGATGCCCTCGTCGCTCTTATGCCGCTTCTCGGCGACCTGCCGGTACTCGCGATCATGACCTCACGGAACGACCGCGATGCGCCGGGCTGGCGGCTCGTCGCCGGTGTCCGTGATCTGTTCGGCGATGCCCTCACCGAGATACGCCTCGATCCCCTGACGAGCGAGGAAACACGGACGCTTGTCGCGAACCTTCTGGAGATCGAATCGCTGCCCGCTGCGACTCGCGACCTGATCCTTGCGAAGTCCGAAGGAAACCCCTTCTTTGTCGAGGAGGTGATCCGAATGCTCATCGACCGCGGCGCGATCCATCACGATCGGGACCGCTGGGTCGCGAGCGCTAATGTGGCGGAGGTGGAGATACCGGACACCCTGCAGGGCCTGTTGCTCGAGCGCATCGATCGACTGCCGCCGGAGAGCAGGCGCACGTTGCGCGTGGCATCGGTCATCGGCCGCCAGTTCGGCGTGAGCATCCTCGAGCGCCTCCTCGAGGCTCCGCGGCGATGACGACGAAGGCCGAGCTCGTCACGCTCGAGGCGAGCGGCCTCATCCAGATCGCCGCCGTCCAGCCGGAGCTCGAGTACCTTTTCCGGCACGCGCTCGTACAAGACGCCGCGTACAGCTCGCTCCTCAAGCAGGACCGTCGCACGCTGCACCAGCTCGCGGCGGAGTCGCTCCTCACGGTCTACCCCGAGCGCCAGCGCGAGCTCGCCGGCGTCATCGCGATGCACTTCGACCAGGCGGGTGATGTCGCGCGCGCGGCTGAGCACTATGTCATCGCGGGTGAGCACGCCAGCGAGCGTTTCGCGCAGCGCGAGGCCGTCAACTTCTTCAAGCGCGCCGTCGAGCTCCTTCCACCGGACGATCCCCGCGTCGACCTTCGAATGCGCGCGGCGCTCGGAGCCGCGAAATCCGGGTGGACCTTCTCGGGTCTGAGCAGCGCCATCGATCTGCTCGAGAGCGCGACGGAAATGGCCGGGGATCGGGTCGATCGGCGGATTCTCGCGGACGCGTACTTCTGGATCGCGTTCATGCGACGGGTGAGCGGAGAGTCTCCCGAGTCGAGCCCAAGGCTGAAGCACGCCGTCGCGCAGGCTGAGCAGATCGGGGAGGCACTCGGCGATCCGGCCGCGCATGCCATCCCGAAGGCGTTCATGGGCGTCGGCGTGATGTTCACCGGCGAGCTCCGGCACGGCGCAGAGCTGCTGAACGAGGCGTTGTCCGCGCTCGAAGGGCGGACCGACGCGCTCTCGACCGCGATCCTTTCCGGGTTCCTCGCTATGACCTACGCGCGACTCGGCCAATTCGACGATGCCGAGCGCGCGCTCGCTCGATCGGAGCGCTTCGCCGCGCAGGGTGACGAGATCGCTCGACTCGATAACGAGATCGCGCGCACCGCGATCCACCTCGAGCGCGGCGACATCGACGATGCCTCGCGGCTGGGTTTGCAGTGCGCGGAGACCTCAGAGACGCTCGGCGCCGTCTCGTGCGCCGTCGCGGCGAACGTGCTTCTCGGCCAGAGCCGGCTCATTTTGGAGGACGCGATCGGCGCGAAGGGGCCACTCGAGCGCGGTCTCGAGCTCTCGCTCGTCACGGAGATGGCGCCGATGCGGACGCTCGCGAAGGGCATGCTCGGCTCGGTGCGGTCGCGTCTTGGCGACCAGCCGGCCGGCGATGCGGGATGGAACGACGCGCTCGCGACCGCGGTCTCCGGCGGGGATCGCTTCGGCGAGGCGGTGACGCTCTGGGGCCGGGCGCGCACCCACCTTCGACGGACGACGCCCGACTGGAACGCGGCGCTTGTCGATCTGGACAAAGCCCTCGCGCTGTTCGAGCTGATGGAGGCGCGACCCTCGGTGGCGCGTGTGCTCCGTGATCGCGCCGAGGTCCTGCGTTCGCTTGGACGGACTGCCGAGGCCGAGGCCCCCCAGCAGCGCTCACGAGACATCGCGGCGGAGCTCGGCCTCCGCGACTTCAACTGAGCTCGGCGACCCTATCGAGCGGCGCTGCGGCACGGGACAGCACCGCGGCCACGATCGCGGCGATCGGTAGGGCGAGCGCCGCGGTCGCAATGAAGGGCAGGAGCGGGTCCGCGTCGTAGAGGAAACCCGCCGCCGTGCCGCCAGCTCCGAATCCCAGCGCGAACGCGACCTGATATGTCGCGTAGCCCTGCGCCGCGCGCGCCGGCGGGATGATCCGCTCCACCGCGGACGCGACGACCGGGTTCGCGGCCTGCGTCGCGCCGAGCAGGAGCGCCGCAAGTCCGACGAGCGGCTCGGCCCTGCCGGAGAGCGTCATGAGCACGCTCGCCGCGGTCATCACGGCCGCCGCGCCGAGTAAGGCAGGCACCGCGCCGATCGCGTCGGCGAGCCGTCCGGCGGCGACCGCGAGTCCGGCCGCGCCGACCGAGACGAGCCCGACATAGATGCCGAGGCGATCGAGCGGGATCGCTGCGACGTCGCGCAGGTACACCGGAAGCAGCGCGAGCGAGACGATCGAAAGGCCCGCTGCGAAGGGCGTGATCGCGAGGAGGATCCAGAACGTGCGGGGCGGCCGGAAGGGACCGCGCTCGAGGTGCGGTGGCACGGATCGCAGCCCGAAGGTTAGGGCGGCCGAGCCCGCGAGGAGCGCCGCCGCGATCGCGATTGCCGCGCGGAAGCCGATCGACGACGCGAGCACTCCGGCGATCGGTGCGCCGATGATGTTGCCCGCGAAGTAAGCCCCGAGGACGATCCCAAGCGCGCGTCCGAGCTCCCTTCGCTGTGTCGTCGAGGTGACGTACGCGATGATGAGCGGAAGGCCCGCGGTCCCGGACCAATAGAGCGCCGAGCCGACGAACGCCCCGTGCCAGTCCGTGAGCGGGACGAACGTCGCGACTCCGAGAGCCGCACACAGCCACGCCGCCGTGATGAGTGGCTTACGGCCGATGCGGTCGGCGAGATACCCGGCCGGGAGGAAGCACAGCACCGCGACGAGGTTTCCGGCGCCGAAGACGATCCCGATGTCCTGCGCGCTCGCGCCGAGCTCTCGCAGATAGAGCGGCCATACCGCTGAGAGAAGCCCGAACCCGCACCCGAACAGCACCTGGGCAAAGGTTAAGATCCAGATGTCGCGCGAAAGCTTCAGCTGCGGCCTTTCACGATGCCGCGGGCGCGGCGTTCCTCGAACTCGCTGCGCGCTTTCCGAAGGACGTCGGGATCGGCCAGCGCGTCGATGGCGGTGAGCGCGAGCGCCTTCGCCGCGACGAGCGCGTTCTCGTGCGCCTCCTGCTGGACGACGGCCTCGCGGAACGCGATCGAGTGGCCGGGGATCGAGTCCTGCGAGATGGCGATGTACGGGTGGATGGCAGGCAGCACCTGCATCACGTTGCCCATATCGGTCGAGCCGACGCGTTCGTCGTCGCGGGCTTCGAACACCTGGACCCCGAGCGAGCGCATGTGATGCGTCCACCGGTCCGCGAGCGGCGTCGAGAAGACCATGTTCTCGTATCCCGCGTTCTCGTTCACGGTCACGGTGAGCTTCGTTCCGGTCGCCTTCGACGCGCCCTCCGCGCACGCGATGAAACGTTGCAGCACTTCCTGCTGGTAGCGACGATCGAGGGCGCGGATAGAGAAGCGCGCCGCGGCGTAATCGGGGATCACGTTCGCGGCGCTGCCGCCGTTCGTGATGATCCCGTGCACCCGCGCGTCCGGCCGCAGCTGCTGCCGCATCGCGTTCACGTTGTTGAAGAGCTGCAGCACGCCGTCAAGCGCGTTGATGCCAAGATCGGGCTGCGATGCCGCGTGCGCCGACTTCCCCCGGAACTCGACCAGGACGCGATTCGACGCGAGCGAATGGCGCCCCGCGAGCGAACGTCCGGAGGTCGGGTGGATCATCATCGCGACATCCACGTCGTCGAATCCGCCCTTGCGGATGAGCGCGACCTTGCCGCCGCCGCCTTCCTCCGCAGGCGTGCCGATCGCCGCGAGGCTGCCGGGCAGCTGATCCATCACCGCGCGCACCCCAACGGAGGCGGCCACGCCGATCATGGCGATGAGGTTGTGACCGCACGCGTGGCCGATCTCGGCGAGGGCGTCGTACTCCTGCAGGATCGCCACGGTCGGCCCCGGGCCGCGGCCTTTCGCATTGCCCCGGTATGAAGTCTCGATGTCCTTGTAGCCACGCTCGACGGCGAAGCCGGCGCCCTCGAGAAATTCGGTGATGCGGATCGCGGCCTCGCGCTCCTCATATGCGAGCTCGGGCTTCGCGTGGATCGCACGGGACAGCGCGAAGAGCGCGTCGCGCCGCTCGTCGATCGCCTTGATCGCGCGCTGCGACAGCGCCTTGGGATCGCTCATACGGATTGGTGTCCGGCGATCAATGCGAGGATCACGCGATCGAGAGCGCGGTCCGCCTCCTCGAAGAGAAGCGCGGCCTGCTCCGACGCGAGCCCGCGGCGGCGCGCGACGTTCGCGATCTCCGCCATGAATCGCGCGCGGAAGAAGAGGAAGGCCTGCGTTCCCTCGCCGAGCGAAAGGCCGTGGCGGCGCGCCTCGACCCCATACTCGCGTCCGAGCGTTTCGGCTTGCGCGATGAGCTGGTCGCGGCCGACCGCGCGCGTCGTGTCCAGATGGCCGAGGAGCACGTCGCTCATGCGCACGCCGCGCTCGCGGAACCAGCGAAGTGAATCCTCATCGAAGCGCGAGTACCAATCCTGCGCCGCGAGGTCCACGCGTACGCGCTTGCGGAACTCCGCGGAGACGCGGTCGGGAGTTTCGCCGAGCGCGGTCAGCGACTGGCGGCGCGCCTGGCGTGGGCGGGGAAGCATCGCGTCGATCGATGAACGCATGAACCGCCGATGCCCGCCGGGTGTGGTGAAGACTTCGATCTTTCCGGAATCGGCCCAGCGACGCAGCGTATCGGGGTCAACGCCGAGGATGCGGCTCGCCTCCCCCAGCGTCAGCCAGTCGCCGCGCTCGATCGTCGTTGAGATTTTGGAGATACCGCAAATCTAGGCGAATCTGTTTCGGCGCGCGAAGGGGAGGGTCGGATTTCGCCAGCCAAGAGCAGTCAGCAATAGGGTGGACAGGGGTCGCCGATCCCGCCGCCGAAGAGAATCGTGATGACAATGATCAGAACGAAGGCGGCCAGAACCCCAGCGATTACAAGAGCGATCGATTTCCAGAGGACGTTGAAGGCGAGCCTCACCCGGTCGGAGCCGGCCGAGGGCTATTTGCCGGTCTTGGGCTTTTCGGTGCTGACACCCGAGCAGCATTTTCCGCAGCAGGCGCCACATGCGCAGGCCATCGTCAACCTCCTCCGCAGCCACCGGTTGGCTCGTTCGCGAATCCCATCGCCGTGAAGAAAACCATACCTGCGGCGATGAAGACGAGCTGAAAGGCTACGACGATCATCACGA
>JALYLL010000314.1 GCA_030774255.1 Chloroflexota bacterium
GGCGCGCGCGTGCTGATCGTCGACGACCTTCTGGCGACCGGTGGCACCGTCGCGGGCACGATCGAGCTCGTGAAGCAGCTCGAGGGCGAGATCGTCGGGCTCGCGTTCCTCATCGAGCTCGAAGCACTCAAAGGACGCGACAAGCTCGCCGGTTATGAGATCGCCACGCTGATCAAGTATTGACGGGCTAGAATCTTCGTAATACCTGCGACCGGCGGAGGCCCGCTTGGTCTGTATCCCAAAGGATGGGAGGACCGATGACCGCGGCACCGTCGTTACCCGAGATCAAGATCGATGCCCGCGCGTCCGCCGACGAGGCGCGCGCGTTCCTCGAGCGCGATCGCCTCATGGCGGCGTACGCCCTTGCCGATATCGACCAGCCCGAGATCGAAGGCGCGCGCTGGTGGATCGCTCGTCGCGACGGCGAGATCGCCGCGGTTGTCATGGTGGTGGAAGGCCTGCCGTTCCGGCCCTGCTTCGCGACCGGTGCATCCGACGGTCTCGCGGCCATCTTCCGCGACGCGATCCGCGAGCCGCGTGTGCTCCTCGCGACGCCGCCGCGGTCGCGCGGCGCGATCGAGATGACCTATCGCTTCGAGCGCGTCGACCACATGCGTCGGATGAACGTGAACGTTCATCGGTTCCGCCCCCGCATCAACCAGGAGGTGAGGCGTCTAGGCCCCGACGACCTCGATGCCGTCATCGATCTCTACGGACACGCGTCGCGCACCTATTTCACGCCCGAGCGCATGAGGCGCGAGTTCTACTTCGGCGTCTATCAAGGCGACACCCTCGTGTCGGCCGCGGGCACGCACGTCCGCTCGACGAAGTCGGGCATCGCGGCGGTCGGCAATGTCCTGACGCGCCTCGCCTACCGCGGCCGCGGGATGGCGCGATCGGTCACCTCGGCGGTAACCGAGACCGCGCTCGAGCAGCACCGCGACGTCGTCCTGAATGTGCGCGAGGACAACGCGCCGGCGATCTCGGTGTACGAGCGCCTCGGCTACCAGATACACGGTCTGTTCATCGAAGGGCCCGCGGTCCGGCGCCCGGGTTGGGAGCGGCTCTTCGGCTCGCTGAAGGAGAAGAAGTAGATGGCGGTCGCGACGAAGGCTCCGAAGCACGACGTCACCGACCTAGACCTCGCCGACGCGGGCGTGCGGCGGACCGAGTGGGCCGCCCGCGAGATGCCTGTCCTCGGCCAGATCCGCTCCCGCGTCGCCAAGGAGCGGCCGTTCGCGAGTATCCGTATCGCGGCGTGTCTCCACATCACGACCGAGACCGCGAACCTCGCTCTCGCGCTACGCGACGGCGGCGCCGAGGTCGCGCTGTGCGCATCGAATCCACTCTCGACGCAGGACGATGCCGCCGCCTCGCTCGTCGCGCGCGAGGGAATCTCGGTCTTTGCGCGCAAGGGCGAGGACCGCGACACCTATTACCGGCACATCAACGCGGTGCTCGAGACCAAGCCCCAAATCACGATGGACGACGGCGCCGACGTCGTGACACTCCTCCACACCGAGCGCCGCGAGCTCCTCGCGGGCGTCATAGGTGGCACCGAGGAGACGACGACCGGCGTCATCCGCCTGCGCGCGATGGCCGAGGAGGGCGTCCTCAAATACCCGATCGTTGCCGTGAACGAGGCGCAGACGAAGCACATGTTCGACAACCAGTACGGCACCGGCCAGTCCGCGATCGACGGCCTGCTCCGCGCGACGAACCTCCTCCTCGCCGGTAAGAGCGCGGTGGTCTGCGGCTACGGCTGGGTCGGGCGCGGCGTTGCCGAGCGCCTTCGCGGGATGGGCGCGATCGTGACCATCTGCGAGGTCGACCCGCTCCGCGGGCTCGAGGCCGCAATGGACGGCTTCCAGGTCGCCACGGTTGCCGAGGCGGCGAAGCGCGGCGACGTGTTCTTCACCGCAACGGGAAATCTCAACGTCATCGGCCGGCCACATTTCGCCCTCCTGAAGGACGGCGCCATCCTCGCGAATGTCGGTCACTTCAACGACGAGATCGAGCTCGACGCGCTCGCCGAGATGGCGAAAGGTCGCCGCGAGATACGGCGCTTTGTCGAGGAGTACCAGCTGCCGGATAAGAAGGTGTTCGTCCTCGCGGAAGGCCGGCTGCTGAACCACGTGGCCGCCGAAGCGAACCCGGCCGCGGTCATGGACATGAGCTTCGCGAACCAGGTCCTATCGATCGAGTACCTGCTCACGCATGGCAAGGAGCTCGAGCCGCGGGTCTACCCTGTCCCGCGGGAGCTTGATGATGAGATCGCGCGTCGGAAGCTCGAGGCCATGGGCATGAACATCGACACAATGTCCAAGGCCCAGGCCGAATACGCGCGGTCGTGGAAGGCGGGAACCTGATGACCGAGTCGTTCAAGTCGGCGGACCGCGTGCTCTTCACGAGCGAGTCCGTCACGGAAGGGCACCCCGACAAGCTCTGCGACCAGGTGTCCGACGCGATGCTCGATGAATGCCTGCGGCAGGACCCGAACTCGCGTGTGGCGTGCGAGACCGCGACCACCACCGGCGTCATCCTGGTGGCCGGCGAGGTCACGACGCATGCGTACGTCGACGTTCCCCACCTGGTGCGCGGCGTCGTGCAGGACATCGGCTACACGAACGCCGACTACGGATTCGATTACCGCACATGCGGCGTCCTGACCGCGATCAAGGAGCAGTCGCCCGAGATCGCGCAAGGGGTCAATGAGTCCAACGAGGCGCGCGAAGGCATCGACGCCAAGGAGCTCGGCGCGGGCGACCAGGGAATGATGTTCGGCTTCGCAATCCGCGAGACGCCGGAGCTCATGCCGCTGCCTATTACGCTCGCGCATGCCGTCGCGCGCCAGCTCGCGAAGGTCCGCAAGGACGGGACGCTCCCATACCTGCGTCCGGATGGGAAGAGCCAGGTCACGGTGGAGTACGAGAAGGGCGTGCCGAAGCGCGTGCACACCGTCGTGGTCGCGGCGCAGCACGACCCGGGCATCGACTACCAGCGTCTGCGCAGCGAGATACGCGAGCAGGTCATCCGGCCGGCCATCGGCGATTCGTGGCTCGACAACACGAAGTACCTCGTCAACATGACCGGTGCGTTCACCATCGGCGGCCCCATGGGTGATGCCGGCC
>JALYLL010000315.1 GCA_030774255.1 Chloroflexota bacterium
TACCGCGGTCCCACGTCGACCACCGCTCGGAGAGCGTGAGCCCGGCGGCCGTGGCGATCTTGTCGTAGCGCTCGGCGCTCAACCGGCCGGGCTGGAGCTGGAACCCCGCGATCACGAGACCCCCGAGCGCGAGATGCCGTACCAGATTCGCGATGACCTCGCTCTCCGATCCGGCCGCCAGGAAGATCATCACGTTCCCCGCGAGCAGGATGACGTCGAAGGTCCGCCCAAGCTCGACCGATGCGAGGTCCGCGCGGTGCCAGGCGAGCACGGGTGACTTCCGTCGCGCCGTCGCCAGCATGTCCGCGTCGATATCGACCCCGACGACGTCGACACCGCGGCGCGCGAGCTCGCGCGTGACCCGGCCGGTCCCGCAGCCCGCATCGAGCACCGACCCGGGTGAGAAGCGCATTACGAAGTTGGCTTCACCGTGGACGTCCTCTCCGGCGGCGGCGCGCCGCTCGTAGCGCGCGTCGTATTCGTCAGCAGATGCCCTTGGCGTGTTGAGCCAGCGAATCTCCGCTCGTTCCCCGGGACGGTCGTTCCCCACGAACGCACTGTATGGCGCTAAGGCCAGTCTCCCCTTGCAGCACCAGGAGCTGCGGTCAGGCCTTCTCCGACCAGACGATCGCACCGTCGTGCCATTCGGGATCTGCGGATAGGAGCGTGCGCATCCGCTGGTACCGCTCGTCTTGCTTGGGGTCGCGTGCGTTGGCGAGGTAGCTCTCCTTGTCTTTGAAGGCGACGGCCAGATAACACTCGTTCGCATTGCGGTCCATGCGATAGAGCATCGTGCTGAAGAACCCCGGGATCTCGAGTCCCGGATACTTGGCCATCTCTTCCTTCAGGTTCGCTTCCATGCCGGGCTTGAGCTGCAAGCGTGCCACGGTACCGTACATAAAGGCATCTCCCTCCGCGTGCTGCGGCGATCCTACGCGCGGCGCATCGGGGTTATTACTGACGCAGTCCTTGCGCCTTCAGCGGCAGGATGAACGAAACCGCCGTGAGCGGCCCCCCCCCCGCTCCTAGCATGTGTCTGTGCAGCTCGACCCGCAGTCGCTCACAGATTTCGGCGTCCTCGTCGTTCGCCTCGCCGTCGGTCTGACGTTCGCGGCCCACGGGGCACAGAAGGCGCTCGGGTGGTGGGGCGGGCCCGGCTTCGCCGGCTGGGCGGGTGCGGTTGGCCGGATGCGTTATTCGCCCGCCACGTTCTGGGCGATCGTCTCGGCGTACGTCGAGCTCGCCGGCGGGTTCCTTTTCGCCGCGGGCCTGCTGACGCCGCTCGTTGCCGCGCTGCTCTTCGCACAGTCTCTCGTCATCGTGCTCCGCGTCCATCTGCCGAAGGGATTCTGGAACAGCAAGGGCGGCATCGAGTTTCCGCTCCAGCTGCTCGCTGGCTCTCTCCTCATCACGCTCGGCGGCCCAGGCGCGTTCTCGCTGGACGCCGCCCTTGGGTTCGAGGCCAGCGGCGGACTCCGCCTGCTCGCGGCCGCGGGCGCGATCCTCGGCGTGTCCCTCGCTCTTGTTAGCAGCCGGTTCGGCGCGCCACTAGCCGACGCTCCGCCTGCGACGAAGGCTCGGTAGGCCCATGATCGATCCTCCCATGCCGGCCGAGCTAATCATCTATTCCGACTTCGTCTGACCCTGGTGCTACATCGACTCCGTGCGAGTCGACCGGTTGGTAGCGGATGGCCTCGTGGAGGCCAACTGGCTTCCGTTCGAGCTGCATCCTGAGATCCCGCGTGAGGGCATCCCGCGCCCCGCGCGGCTGATGGGTGAGCGCGGCCACCTCGACGAGATGGCCGCCGAGGTCGGCCTGGTCATGACGCGCCGCGACCGGATGATCAACACGCGGCTCGCGCTGTCGATCGCGGAGTTCGCTCGCGAGCGCGGCAAGTACGACGAGGTGCGTATCGCGCTCATGAAGGCGCACTGGGAGGCGACCGCGGACCTCGACCGCGTCGAGGATCTTCAGCGCATCGCCGCAGGAGCCGGTCTCGACCCGGAGGACCTCGAGCGCGCGCTCGACGAAGGCCGGTACGAGGCGCTGCTGGACCGGCACCGCGAGGAAGCAATGTCAATGGGGATCAACGCCATCCCCGCGCACATCGTCGGCCAGCGCTACCTGCTCGTCGGCGCGCACCGACACGAAGCCTTCATCGAGGTGCTCGATAAGCTGCGCGCTGACGAGAACCCGACCGTCGCGAGCGTCCACAGAAGCGCTTCCACTGGGTAGACACGCTGACGCGCAGCGTCGCGTTGTGGTGTTGGCTCGCGGAGCTCGCGATCGGATGGGATCTCGGTTCCACGTTCTCTCTGGCGAGCCCCTCGGGCACGGGTTGAGTTTCGCAAGTCACCGGCGCGATCGCGAGGGTCGAACGACTCCAATTGCCAATGCCGAAGGACATCGAGATTCCTGTGAAAGAGGGACGGGGGTCGAGAGAAGCGGCCCAGCGCCGAAGCCTCCCGGACGTGTACACCGAAGAGGTGCCAAGTTTGGCCGACCTTGTGCGATCGGCTACCCCAGCAACTGCCTCGGAGATTTGGTAGCACAAGAGTTCAGAAGTGCAGTTGAAGCCAATCTCGCAAGCGGCACTTGCTACGTCGTGATCGTTATAGACGACCCAATGACGAGCTCGCTCGAACGATCGAGTACGTGTGACCGCCTTCGCCGCGCCTTCGTTCCACGATGACG
>JALYLL010000316.1 GCA_030774255.1 Chloroflexota bacterium
CGCCGCGCGCTCGGCGTCCGCCGCGCGATCGGCTCCAGCCGCGCGCGCGGCTTCCTGCGCCGCACGCATCGCCTCTTCCGCCGCGCGGACCGCTTCGATCGCCCGCTCCGCCTCCGCGGCTCGGTCGGCTCCCGCCACCCGTGCTGCCTCTTGCGCGGCTCGCATTGCTTCCTCGGCGGCCCGAGCGGCTTCGGCGGCCCGCTGTGCTTCCGCCGCGCGTTCGACCTCGGCTCCACGTGCGGCTTCCTGCGCCGCGCGCATGGCCTCCTGCGCCGCGCGAGCGGCTTCGGCCGCGCGCTCCGTCTCGGCTGCGCGATCGGCGTCGGCGCGCTGTTGCGCGATCCGCTGTGCTTCCGCGACCCTACGTGCTTCTTCGGCCGCCCGACCGGCCTCCTCCGTCGCGCGCTGCGCCAGCTCGGCGGCGCGTGCCGCTTCGGATGCGCGCTGCGCTTCGGCGGCGCGTTGTGCCTCGAGCGCGCGGCGCGCCTCTTCCTGCGCCGAGCGCGCCTCATCCTGCGCGACGCGCGCCTGCTCCTGTGCGTTCTTCGCTTGTTCCGCCGCGGCGTTCGCTTCGCGAGCCGCGTCGGCGACGGTCCCCGCTTGACGCCGGATGTCCTCGAGCAGCTCGGTGAAGACCCCGCGGAGCGCCTCAGCAGCGAGGGCTCGGGTGTCCGGGGCCGTCTCCTCGACGGGTTTCTCGGGAGCTGTCGCCTGTTGCGCGTCGCGACGCGGACCGCGAAGCGCTGAGAAGCCGCTCCGCCGACTCGACGCGATCTCGTCGACGAGACCGTCGCGCTCCTCGCGGAGGCGCTCGATCTCCTTGATCAGGATCTTTCGTTCGTCGCGGGCTTGCTCGAGGATCTGCTGCGCTGCGTTCTCGGCTCGCGAGCGGATCTCGTGCGCGGAACGAAGGGCGCCCGACAGGGCGTCGCGCACCGTGGCGTCGAACTCCTCGTAGACCGCGACGCGTTTACGCGCGGCGTCGAGCTCCGACTCGAGCGAGCCGACTCGCTTGGTTAGCTCGCTGACACGGTCGGAAAGCGCCCCGATGATGTCGCCGGACGCGCTTAGACCTTTGGGCTCCTCGGACACGCGGTCACCCTCCGGGTTGCTCGCTTCTCTGCCCACTTCCCCGCGTGTGGCGCAGAGCGTATACGACCGCGGCCCGGAAGGGCATCATCCCCGCATCACGCGGTCTAAGGTCCTGCTCGTCGTGGGGCACCCAAGCATCGGCGCGGCGCTCGACGCGCTGCTGCGGATAGAGGATCGATACGAGGTGAGGCGGGCACAGTCGCTAGAACAGGTCGCGACCGGCCTGGACGGCTGGATCGCCGACCTCGCGCTCGTCGACGGCGTTCTCGTCCCAGGGGGACGGACGGAGGTGCTTCCGATGCCGACCATCGTGCTTTCAGGCAACCCACATGACGGCCGCCGGCTCGCGGAACGCTTCGAACAGGGGCGGGGCTGGCTCAGGAAGGATGCGACCGCCGACGAGATCCGCGCCGCGATCGATCGCGCCCTCGCCCTTGGCGTGCGGCGTTGGTCGGCAGCCATAGTGTTGGCGGCCCTTGCGCTGGCGTTGATAGTGATCGCCATCGCGTGGTACGTGCTCCGCCTGCGAGGGTAGAAGTGGCCAAGGACGACAAAAAGAAAAAGAAGGGACCCGCTCCGGAGGACGTCGTCGATCTGGCGGCGCGCATCGGCGCACGTCCCTCGCCATCGGAGCCGGCGCCGCTGGCCGAGCCCCCCAGATCGGACGAGCCGCCTCCTCCCACGCCGACGCGGCTCGACGGACCGATCCCTTCGGCGCCGAAGCCGCGTCTCGTGCCCGCGAAGGAAGACCGCGCGCAGAGCGCCATCATCCAGAAAGCGCTCGTCGAGGAGACTGAAAAGGCCGAGCCCGCCATCCCGTCGCCGCGCGCGGCCCCCGGGCCGGGCGAGGTCGACCTCGTGGTAACGCCGCTCCCCACGCCCGACGACTGGCACCGGTTCGAACTCGCGCTCCGCAAGGTGCGAGGCGTCGGACAGCTTCGGACGGAGTACTACCGCCACGGCGTCCTGAAGGTGCGCGTGAGCTACCACGGGACCGACCGCCTCGCCGCGGCACTCCGCGGGGGTGTCCCCGGCTATCGGGTGCGAGTGATCGGCGAGGACCGCGCGACGTTGCAGATCCTGGTCACATCCGAGGGAGACGAGCGCAGGCCGGGTTGAACCGGCGCTGACGAGGCTCGAGCCGATAGAGTGG
Organism: Chloroflexota bacterium; assembly: GCA_030774255.1. Classification (GTDB taxonomy): domain Bacteria; phylum Chloroflexota; class Limnocylindria; order P2-11E; family P2-11E; genus 3-1-20CM-2-70-9. The sequence goes on from JALYLL010000316.1 coordinate 2,246, forward strand.
ACGCGATGTCGGACTTCGAAGCCCGCGCCCGAAAGGTCCTCCCGTCAGTCCTCGGCCACTACACCTGGCTCTCGATCGAGCGTGGGGAGGGGAGCTGGCTCGTCACGACCGACGGTCGACGAGTTCTCGACATGACCTGCGGCATCGCCGTGACCAACGTGGGGCACTCGCATCCGCGTGTCGTGAAGGCTGTCGTCGATCAGGCCCAGCGGCTGATGCACATCTCCACCGGCGTCGCGAAATACGAATCGAGCGTCGCTCTCGCGGAGATGCTCGCCACGATCACGCCGAAAGGGCTCGATACCGTCTTCTTCGGCAACAGCGGCGCGGAGGCCGTCGAAGCGGCGATCAAGCTGTCGCGCCAGACGACGGGCCGCGAGGCGATCATCGCGTTCCGCGGCGGATTCCACGGACGCACGGTCGGTGCCGCGAGCCTCACGACGTCGAAGGCCCAGTACCGCCGCGGCTACGGCGCGCTCCTTCCCGAGGTGTACATCGCCCCGTATCCGTACGCGCTGGCGTGCCCTCTTCCAGACAAACACGACGCGGAAGCGTGCGCCGCACATTGCTTCGCCGAGCTCGAGGCGATGCTCGAGCACGAAGTGCCGCCGGAGCACGTCGCAGCGATCGTGATCGAGCCGGTGCTCGGTGAAGGCGGCTATGTCGCGGCCCCCGCATCGTTCCTGCGATCGCTGCGCGAGCTCGCGACGAAGATCGGCGCGCTGCTCGTGTTCGACGAGATCCAATCAGGCATCGGCCGGACGGGCGCGTGGTTCGCGGCGCAGAAATTCGGCGTAACGCCGGACATCATCACGGCGGCGAAAGCGCTCGGCGGTGGCATGCCTCTCGGCGCGGTCATCTCGACCCGCGACCGCATGGAGCATTGGCGCACCGGTACGCACGGCTCGACGTTCGGCGGCAATCCCGTCTCGTGTGCGTCCGGGCTCGCCACCTTGCAGGTCATTCGCGACGAGAATCTTGTTGCGAGGGCCGAGACGATCGGCGAGATCATGGTTGAGGAGCTGGCGCCGCTGCGATCGCATCCGCGTCTTCGCGAGATCCGCCGCTTCGGGGCGATGGTCGCGGCGGAGTTCGACGACAAGTCGGTCGCGAAGGGCGCGATCGCGGCTGCGCTCGAGCGTGATGCCCTCTTCATCACGTGCGGCTTTCACGACCAGGTCGTTCGCTTCATCCCGGCGCTCAACATCGGTGAAGGCGATCTCCGAAAAGGCATGCGGACCTTCGTTGAAGCGGCTCGCTCCGCCCAGGTAGCCTCGCCCGCCTGATCGTCTCGCGGCCGTTTTCGGTCGCGTGCGTGTGCCTCCGGTTGGAAAGCGCTACCAGATTTTGTGCTGGCAAAACTGATGACCCCTAGCCCTTGACATTGCCTTTTTGCGGGACTACGGTTCGCCGCCTGCGCCGCTAGATGTTGGGGCCGACAGGGCGGCTGGGCCCAGATGTAGTGGCGAGGATGAGTTCCGGGCAGGTAGAAGGAGGGTCAGATGACCCGTCGGTCGTTCGCTTCCGCGTCCGTTGGCGAGAGGCTCCTTCTCCTCCTTCTTAGGGCTCTGACGAGCGGCTCAAACCTCGCGGCTTTCTAGGGGGGCACGCACATGGCAATCGCTGACATCGCAGAGGTCTCCGTTAACCGCGCCGAGCCCAAGGGGCTCCGGATCGAGCGCCGCTTCACCCGCGAGGGCGTCCACCCGTATGACGAGGTCGAGTGGGAGCTCCGCGACTCAGTCATCCCCGGCGAGAGCGGCAACGTCTTCGAGCAGAAGGGCGTTGAGGTCCCCAAGTTCTGGTCGCAGACCGCGACGAACGTTGTCGCCTCGAAGTACTTCCGTGGCAAGCTCGGAGCGCCCGAGCGCGAGTCGAGCGTCAGGCAGATGGTCGACCGCGTGGTCGGCACCATCGCTCGCGCTGGCTTCGAGGGCGGCTACTTCGCGAGTGCCGCCGACTGCGACGCCTTCGCGGACGAGCTCAAGTACCTGATGGTCAACCAGCACGCGTCCTTCAACTCCCCGGTGTGGTTCAACATCGGCGTCGAGGGCGTTCCCCAGCAGGCGAGCGCCTGCTTCATCCTCTCGGTCGAGGACGACATGCACTCGATCCTCGACTGGTTCCGCGACGAAGGGATCATCTTCAAAGGCGGATCCGGGTCGGGCGTGAACGTCTCGCGGATCCGTTCGCAGAAGGAGAACCTCTCGGGCGGCGGATTCGCATCCGGACCCGTGTCGTTCATGCGGGGCGCCGACTCGGTCGCCGGTTCGATCAAATCCGGCGGCACCACGCGCCGCGCGGCCAAGATGGTCATTCTCGACGCCGATCACCCCGACGTGCACGAGTTCATCTGGTGCAAGGCCAAGGAAGAGAAAAAGGCCTGGGCGCTCGGCGAGGCCGGCTACGACATGAGCCTCAACGGCGAGGCGTGGCAGTCGATCCAGTTCCAGAACGCGAACAACTCCGTTCGTGTGACCGACGAGTTCATGAAGAAGGCGCAGACCGACGAGGACTGGGGCCTGACCGCTCGCGTCGGCGGCACGGTGCTCGAGACGTTGAAAGCGCGTGCGCTCCTCCAGGAGATCGCGGAAGCGGCCTGGCAGTGCGGGGACCCCGGCATGCAGTTCGACACCACGATCAACGACTGGCACACCTCGCCGGCGAGCGGCCGGATCAACGGATCGAATCCGTGCAGCGAATACATGAGCATCGACGACTCCGCCTGCAACCTCGCGTCGCTCAACCTGCTGCGCTTCGTGCACAGCGACGGTGAGTTCGACGTGGAGCGGTTCCGCGCCGCCGTCGAGGTCGTCTTCACCGCGCAGGAAATCCTCGTCGGCCACTCGGACTATCCCACGGCGAAGATCGCCGAGAACGCGCGCTCGCACCGACAGCTCGGTCTGGGCTACGCGAACCTCGGCGCGCTCCTCATGCAGCGTGGGCTTCCCTACGACTCCAACGAGGGACGCGCCTACGCCGCGGCCTTGACCGCGCTCATGACGGGCGCGGCGTACTCGCAGTCCGGCCGCATGGCTGAGGCAGTCGGACCGTACGAGGCGTACCCGAAGAATAAGGACGCGCACGACCGGGTCATCCAGATGCACCGTCTTCACGCGTACCGCATCCGCGACGAGCTGCTGCCCGCCAGCCTTCTCTCGGCGGCGCGTCAGGCGTGGGACGATGCGGTCGCGTTCGGACGGCCGGCCGGTTATCGCAACGCGCAGGCGTCGGTCCTCGCTCCGACGGGGACGATCAGCTTCATGATGGATTGCGACACGACCGGCGTTGAGCCGGACATCGCGCTCGTGAAGTACAAGAAGCTCGTCGGCGGCGGGATGCTGAAGCTCGTCAACGGCAGCGTGCCGTCAGCCCTGCGGCGGCTCGGATACAGCGAGACCGAGTCGGGCGCGGTCACCACGTACATCGAGCAGTTCGGCACCATCGAGGGTGCGCCCGGCATCAAGGAAGCAGACCTCGCGGTCTTCGATTGCGCGTTCAAGCCTCAGAACGGCGTGCGCACGATCCACCACATGGGTCACATCAAGATGATGGGCGCGGTCCAGCCGTTCATCTCAGGGGCGATCTCGAAGACCGTGAATCTTCCGGAGACCGCGACCGTCGACGACGTCAGCGAGGCGTACCTCGAGGCGTGGAAGCACGGCCTCAAGGCCATCGCGATCTACCGCGACGGGAGCAAGAAGGTCCAGCCGGTCAACACGAGCAACAAAGAGTCCAACACCAAGGCGGTCGAGACGATCGTCGAGCGGATTGTCGAGGTCACACGACCGCAGCGGCGGCGTCTCGCGGATACGCGTGCGTCGCTGACTCACAAGTTCTCGATCGAGGGTCACGAGGGCTACATCACCGTGGGACTCTTCGAGGACAACACGCCCGGCGAGCTCTTCGTCACCATGGCGAAGGAGGGCTCGACGCTCTCCGGGATGATGGACGCGTTCGCCACGAGCGTTTCGCTGCTGTTCCAGTACGGCGTTCCGCTGTCGCACCTTGTCGAGAAGTTCGGTCACATGCGTTTCGAGCCCGCCGGCTGGACGGGCAACCCGGAGATCGGTTTCGCCAAATCGATCGTCGATTACGTCTTCCGCTGGTTGGGCAATCGTTTCCTTTCCGAGCCCGAGCGAGCGTCGCTTGGCCTCATCCGCACGACCGAGGTCGCCGACGCCACGCCGCAGCTCGAGCTTCTGAATCGCGTCGTGCAGCTCGCGATGCCGGTCGCGCCGGCACCGCATGGCAACGGCCACGCGACCGCTCCGGTCGCCGAACAACCCACCTACCGACGACTCAATTCCACACCCGATGCGCCCCCCTGTCCGCGTTGCGGCTGGCTGACCGTTCGTAGCGGCACCTGCCACAAGTGCGAGAACTGCGGAGAGACCACCGGGTGTAGCTGACTTACTCCGTCAGGCCCTGGCCGGCCCGCCCGCTGGCCAGTTCTGCCTACTGCCCGGGCACTCCCTGCTCCCCTGGGGTGCCCGGGCTTTTTCTTGCCTGGATCGCGGAGCGACCGTCGGGGCAACTGAAGTGCGGTGCGCGGGTCCTGTCCCGGGGTCGGGGTTGCCCACTCGCCTATCCGTCCGCTCCATGCGCGTCCGCTCAGTACGCACTGACGCGGCGGATTAGCGGCTCGCGGGCAACCCGCTCCCCCGTGCCACCCGCGCACCACCGTCGCTCCACGCGCGCTCCTCTGCGATCCGGCGCGCCTCCGATCTCCTCTTCTCTCTCACGAAGACCACGCGGGTCGCGGTCTGCGATCTCGGTGTGCGGGTGGCACGGGGGAGCGGGTTGTGCGCGAGCCGTTGACCGGCCGCATCACCAGCGAACGATCCCAAGTGGTGGGAAGCGGACCGGTAGGC
>JALYLL010000317.1 GCA_030774255.1 Chloroflexota bacterium
TCGTGCTTCACCATCCAGCGGACGATGTTCGGGAACGCTTCGGCGGGGTTCTCGATCCCATCGACGAACTCGACCTCGTCGAACTGGACCGATCCGCGCGCCGCACCGATGGACAGCTGTTTCGCGAAGTAGTGATGCAGCCCGACGTGGTCCCCGAAGAGCGTGTCCGGGCCGAACGCAACGTGGTCGATCCCCATCAGGTCGGCGCAGTACTCGAAGTGCTCCATGAAGCTTTCGATGTTGTGCTTCGGGTGCTTCTTCGTGAGGGTCGTATGAGGCGCGGCCTCGATGCCGATGACACCGCCCTTGGCCGCGAGCGCCTTCAGCACTTCATCGGGTTTCATCCGCTTGGTGTTCCAAAGCCCTCGCGCGCCGGCGTGTGTCGCGAAGATCGGCTTCTCGCTGGCCTCGATGGTGTCGAGCGACGTCTGGTCGCCGGAGTGCGAGATGTCGATCGCGATGCCGAGCTTGTTCATGCGGCGGACCGCCTGGCGGCCGAACTCGGTGAGCCCGCCGTCGCGCGCCTCCTTCAGCCCACTGCCGAGCGTGTTCGCCTCGCTGTAGGCGATGCCGGAAGAACGGATCCCGAGCCCGTAGAGGATGTCGAGGCGATCGACCTCGTTCTCGATCGCGGTCGCGGCTTCGAGCGACGCGATGAACGCGATCTGCCCGTTGTCCTTGGCGCGCTTGATGTCGTCGAGCGACTCGCCGCGGACCACGAACTCCTGGTGCGCGATGTCGCCCATCCGCATCCCCAGGTCGAAGATGATGTCGTCCCACTTCCAACCGGACTTCGAAGTGATCGTCGCGGTCCCGTCCATCAGGCAGTCAAAGACGGCGTCGAGTCCGGACCGCGCCATACCAGCGTAGCCCGTGAAGTCACGGCCCTGACGACGGTAGTCGGCGAGATCGCCGAAGTCCTCAGGAACGATGAAGCAGTGGTCGTGCAGCGAGACCGCGAGGTTCTCATCCAAGAGCCGCCACGCGCGCTCCTCCTGCGCGTCGCTCACCTCGACCTTTCGCGAGGGCACGCGGTCGAGCTCCTTGGCGAGCTTGAACTCCCGGTAATCGGTCCCGGGCTCGAGGTACTCGAAGCTCTTGTAACCGGCGTACTTGGTGCTCTTCTTCGTAGCGGCGTCGGCTGTCTTCATCGTGTCCTCCCCAAGGCGTGGCGCCGCCCGATATTAGCGACGGCGCCGGGGGTCGAGCGCGTCGCGCAGCCCGTCGCCGAGGAAGTTGAACGCGAGGACGACCACCGTGATCGCGAGCCCGGGATAGATCGCCAGCGCCGGCGCCGTGAACACGTACAGCTGCGCGCGCTGCAGCATGTTGCCCCACGAAGGCAGCGGCGGCTGCACACCGAGGCCCAGATAGCTGAGAGCCGACTCGGTGAGGATCGCGAACGCGACGCCCAGCGTCGCCGAGACGATAAGCGAGGGGATCGCCTGCGGAAGGATGTGCCGCAGAAGAAGCCGCGGGCCGCCAACACCGAGGGACTCGGCCGCGACCACGAACTCCGCGGTCTTCCATCGCAGGGTCTCGCCGTACACGACACGCGCCACCGGCATCCACGAGAGCGCGCCGATGACAAGGATGAGCGTCGCCACGCCTGGCCCGAGCACCGTGATCACGACGAGGATGAAGAAGAACGCCGGCACCGCGAGCATCGCGTCGGTGAAACGCATGAGAGCGCCGTCGATGAAGCCACCCTTGAAGCCTGCGACGGCACCGACGAGGACACCGATCGTGATCGCCGCGAGCATCGCCGCGAGACCGACCAGGAGCGTCACGCGACTCCCGTGCAGAAGGCGGCTCAGCATGTCGCGGCCGAGCTCGTCCGTGCCGAGCGGATGCACCGAGCTCGGGCCGGCCAGGCCGTGGGCCGGGTCGGTCGCCTCCGGCGCGATGGTCCACAACACCGGGCCGAGTGTCGCGAGGACGGCGACGACCGCAAGGACGACGAGCGCAGCGAGGGCGAGGCGGTTCATGCGAGGCGCAGCCGCGGGTCGAGCCGCGTGTAGGCGAGGTCGACGAGAAGACTGGCGAGCACGGCGATCGCCGCGACGACGACGGTGAGCCCGGTGACGAGCGGGTAGTCCCGGCCCTGCGCGGCCTCGAGCGCGAGGCGTCCCATGCCTGGCCACCCGAACACGGCCTCGGTCACGACGGTCCCACCGATGAGGCGCGGCACGAGAGCGCCGACCGCGCTGACGACAGGGATAAGCGCGTTCCGGAGCGCGTGTCGCGTCATCACCGTTCTCGGGCCGAGGCCCTTGGAGACCGCGGTGCGGACGTAGTCCTCGTGGAGCACCTCGATCATCGAGGAGCGCGTGAAGCGCACGACGGTCGGCAGGATCGTCGTGGCGAGCGCGACCGCCGGAAGCACGAGGTGCGCGAGCCGATCGCCGAGCGTGTCCGACGAGACCGACGT
>JALYLL010000318.1 GCA_030774255.1 Chloroflexota bacterium
ACGGAAGAACCTAGAAGAGTGATGAAACAGTGATCGAAGAACCCACGAACGACCGCGTGATCCCCGTCGAGCTCGAGCACGAGATGCGGCAGGCGTATCTCGACTACTCGATGAGCGTGATCGTCGCCCGCGCGCTTCCCGACGTACGCGATGGACTCAAACCCGTTCAACGCCGGATCCTCTACACGATGCTGGAGGAGGGCCTGCGGAACGATCGGCCGTTCCGGAAATCGGCGAACGTCGTCGGCGTCGTGATGGCGAAGTACCACCCACACGGCGACGTCCCGATCTACGACGCCCTCGTCCGTCTTGCCCAGGACTTCGCCGCGCGATACCCGCTGGTCCAGGGCCAGGGGAACTTCGGCTGCTTCACCGGCGAGACGAAGGTCGAGCTCTATAACGGCGATCAGAAGCCGTTCACCGAGCTCGTCGAGATGGCGCACAAGGGGCTGCGTGCGGAGATCTTCACCGTCGACCCGCATCGGAACGTGCGGATCAAGCCACTCCGCGCGCCGCGCCTCGTCCGCCGCAACGATCCGGTCGTCAAGGTCACTCTCGAGTCAGGCGCGGAGATCGTGTGCACGCCGGACCACCGGTTCATGCTCCGCGACGGGACATACCGCGAAGCGCAGCAGCTCAAGGCCAAGGACCAGCTCATGCCGTTCGCGCGGACTGCCATCCCCGAGCGTCTGCACCGCACGGGCGCTTTCCCGATCCCGGCGAGCCTGACTCAAAAGGTGAGCAAGGTCGAGCCCGCGGGGCGCGCGGACGTCTACGACCTCACGGTCGACCTCACGCAGAACTTCGCGCTCGCAGCCGGCGTGTTCGTCCACAACTCGATCGACGACGATCCGCCGGCCCACATGCGTTACACCGAGGCTCGCCTCGCCGCGATCTCGACCGAGATGCTTGCCGACATCGAAAAGGAAACCGTGGACTGGATGCCGAACTACGACAACCGGCATCAGCAGCCGACCGTCCTGCCGGCGCGCGTTCCCAACCTCATCGTCAACGGGTCGGCCGGCATCGCCGTCGGCATGGCGACCAACATCCCGCCGCATAACCTCCGCGAGATCGTCGCCGCCACGAAGCGCCTCATCGACGATCCCGAGCTCACCACCGACGATCTCTGCGAGACGGTCATCGGCCCCGATTTCCCCGGTGGCGCCGTGATCTATCGGTTCGAAGAGCAACGCAATGTCGAGACAGGCGCCGCTGAGCGAGTCGACGCGATCCGCCGCGCGTATGCGCAAGGCCGCGGTCGCATCATCGCGCGCGCGAAAGCCCACAACGAGCAGCTCCGCGGCAACCGCGACGCGATCATCGTGACCGAGCTGCCCTACGCGGTGAACAAGGCTTCGCTCATCGAGAAGATCGCGGATCTCGTGCAGAACAAGAAGCTCGCGGGTATCTCGGACATCCGGGACGAGAGCGACCGCGAGGGCATGCGCATCGTCATCGAGATCAAGCGCGACGACGACGCGACTCTCGTCCTGAACAACCTCTACAAGCACACGGCTATGCAGTCCGCGTTCAACTTCAACATGCTCGCGCTGGTCGACCAGCAGCCACGGACACTCTCGCTCAAGGAGATCCTCCAGCACCACATCGACCACCGGCGCGAGGTGATCCGACGCCGCACCGACCACGACCTCCGGAAGGCGAAGGAACGCGCGCACATCCTCGAGGGCCTCAAGATCGCGCACGACCACATCGACGAGATCATCAAGCTCATCCGCGCGCACAAAGGCCAGGAGGCCCTGCTCGTTGGCAAGCTGCGCGAGGGATTCGGACTCACCGAGCCGCAGGCCAAGGCGATTCTCGAAATGCAGCTTCGCCGGCTCTCCGGACTCGAGCGCCAGAAGCTCGAGGACGACTATCGCGAAACGATCAAGCTGATCTCGGAGCTCGAGTCGATCCTGGCGAGCCCGCGGAGGATCCTCGCCCTCATCAAGCAGGACCTCGACGAGATCGCCACGAAATTCGGCGACGATCGCCGGACCGAGGTCGTCGACGACACCCCGCGCCAGCTCTCAGCGGAGGAGCTCGTCGCCGACGAGGACGTCGTCATTACCGTGTCGAGCCGGAACTACGTGAAGCGCATGCCGCTTTCGACGTATCGCGCTCAGCACCGTGGGGGCCGCGGCGTGATCGGGATGGGGACGCGCGACGAGGACGACGTCGACTATTTGGTCGTCGCGCGCACGCACGATCGCCTGTACGTCTTCACCGACCGCGGCCGCGTCTTCGCCCTGAAGGTTTTCGAGCTACCCGACGCCAGCCGGACCGCGAAGGGGACGCCGATTCAGAACATCCTCGAAGCGATGCAGGCCGGAGAGCGCGTCTCCGCGCTCGTCGCGCTCCGCGACACGAGCTCTGCCGAGCACCTCGTCATGGCGACACGGAAGGGCTACATCAAGAAGACGCCGCTGTCCGAATATGCGAACGTCCGGCGCGCCGGCCTCATCGCGATCGCCCTTCGGAAGGGCGATCAGCTCGCGTGGGTCGCGCCGTGCACGTCGCAGGACCGCATCCTCCTCGCCACGCGAAAGGGCAAGGCGATCACCTTCAAGGCCACCGACGCTCGGCCGATGGGCCGGCAGACGCAGGGCGTCACCGGCATCCGGCTGCAGAAGGGCGACGAGGTCGTCGGCATGGGCATCGCTCGACCTAGGACCGAGGCGCTCTCGGTCACCGAGAACGGTTTCGGCAAGCGGACCGCGGTCGCGGAGTTCCCGACGCAGGGGCGCGGCGGCCAGGGCGTGATCCTCGCGGCGCTGTCGCCGAAGACCGGCAATGTCGCGGCGATCCAAATGGTCGACGAAGGCACGCAGGAGATCCTTCTCATTACGTCGAACGGTGTCGTGATCCGCACGCCGCTCGAGCAGGTAAGGGCTCTCGGTCGCGCCACGATGGGCGTCAAGGTGATGGCGGTCGGAGAAACGAAGATCGCGTCAATAGCGACATTCACCATGACCCGTCCGGCGCAGACTCAGCTCGATTTGCCCCGCTGAGCAGCCGAGGGGCACTGACACGCACCCAGCTGGGTTGCAATCGCGGCGCATGCTTGTCAGGGGTGCGTAGCAAAGAGACCCCAACGGTACTTTCTTCGACCGATTTGACGTTGTCCCAAGTGTGCGCGCCGGTATGGTGGCGGTCCTTGGGAGGGGCAACGAACTGATCACGCTCGACGACGTCAGCAAGCGTTATCCGAACGGTACCGACGCTCTCCGCGATGTGGATCTCGAGATCGACTCGGGGGATTTCGTGTTTCTTGTCGGGTCGTCGGGCGCAGGCAAGTCCAGCCTCATCCGGCTTCTCATTCGGGAAGAGCTCCCGTCGTCAGGCCGCGTGTGGGTCGACGGCCAGGACGTCGTCCGCATGCGCCGATCGGCCGTGCCGAAGCTGCGCCGGCGCGTGGGCGTCGTGTTCCAGGATTTCAAGCTCCTTCCGCGTAAGACCGTCGCCGAGAACGTCGGCTTCGCGCTCCTTGTCACCGGGCACTCCGGCGAAGAGGTGCGCGAGGAGACCGAGCGCGCGCTCGCGCTCGTCGGCCTCTCGCAGCGCCGCGAACACTTCCCGGATCAGCTCTCGGGTGGTGAGAAGCAGCGCACCGCGATCGCGCGAGCGCTGGTGAGCCGGCCGAAGATCCTCATCGCCGACGAGCCGACCGGAAACCTCGACCCGGTCACGAGCTGGGAGATCATCAAGCTCCTCGTTCGGGTCAACGAGCTCGGCACGACGATGGTCATGGCCACCCACAACGCCGAGATCGTCAACGCGCTCCGTCGTCGTGTCGTCCACCTCGATCACGGGATGGTCGTGCGCGACGAGCGCGAAGGTCAGTACGCGGCATGAGGCGACTCGAGTACATCGCGACCACGGCCGCGCAGGGCTTCTGGCGGAACCCCGTCATGAGCCTGGCCTCGACGTTCACCGTCGGCCTCATGCTCCTGCTCTTCGCGTTCTTCCTCGCGACCGACCGAGGCCTGCAGGCAGCGGTCGGCGTTCTTGAATCGAAGGTGGAGCTCGCGCTCTTCCTCGAGGACGACGCCCGGGTGTCGGATGTACTGGCGCTCCGCGCACGCATCGAGGCGGATCCCGCGGTCTCGAAGGTGGACTACGTCACCAAAGAGCAGGCGATGGCGCGCCTCGTCGACATCGCGGCCAGGCGGCCGGACATACAGATCGTCGACACGTCCTCGAACCCTCTCCAGAACTCCCTAGAGATCAAGCTGGCGCACGCGCAGGACGCGCCGCGGGTGACTGCGACCTTGCGCGAGGAGATCGGGAAAGGCGTCGTCAACGACGTCGTCGACAACCCGCAGGTCGTCGACAAGCTCCTGACCATCACGCGGGTCCTCTCGATCGGCGGGCTCGCGGTGCTCGCGATGATGCTCATCGTCGCGCTCTTCGTGATCGTGAACACCATCCGCATCGCGGTGCACGCCAGGCGGGACGAGATCGAGATCATGAAGCTCGTCGGCGCCACCGACTGGTTCGTCCGGTGGCCGTTCATCCTCGAGGGCATGCTCGTCGGCGCGCTCGGCGCGATGGCGGCGACGGCGGTCGTGCTGGTCGCGGCCGGACCCGTCATGGGGGCGATGGTCAACTTCATCGAGATCCTTCCGCTGTCGTTCGGTACGACCTTCGTCTGGCAGCTCGTGGGGAGCGTATTCGCCCTCGCCCTCGCGGTCGGCGGGGGCGGAGCGATGCTCTCAGTCAGGGCGCACCTCGCCAAATGAGACTCCAAAAAGCCTTGACCCCGACCTCGGCGCGGTGCGACGATGCGCTAAGCATGGGAACTCCCCAGCAATCGGCTCGGGGAGGTGGGGTATGGAGGATGCGTGTCGCGCGCGCGACAACGGTCGCGTTCGTAGTCGGCGCCGTCCTCGCTTCTTTCGCGCAGCCCGCTTCCGCTGACGACCCGATCACGGCCGCTCTGAAGCGCAAGGAAGACCTCGAGCGCGCCGTCCAGATCTCCCGTGCGAACGCCGAGCGGTACCAGGCCGTCGCCAATCAGTTCCAGGGAGTCGTGAACCAGACCAACGCGCGTATCTCCGACCTGGCCGAGAAGCAGGCGAACGCGCAGTCAGAGGCCGACCAGCTCTTTTATCAGATACAGATCGCCGAGGAGCAGCTCGCGCTCGTGACGTTCCAGCTCGACGAGACGAAGGCGCTCACGGACTCGCTGAAGGCCGAAGCCGCGGAGGAGACCAAGCAGCTCGCGGGACAGGAGGACCTGTACGCGCGCCACCTCCGCACGACCTACCGGCAGGCTCTCATCAGCCCGCTGGAAATGCTTCTCTCATCCTCGTCGCTGACTGAGTTCGCCAACCGCCTGCAGGCCATGATCTTCATCAACCGGCAGGACGTGCAGCTCGCGAACGAGATCCGGGTCCTTCGAGCCGACACGCAGGACAAGCAGGATCAAGCCTCCACGAAAGAGAAGGAGATGCTCGGCCTCGCCGACCAGATCACGACGCAGCGCTCTCAGCTTGCGACGGCGAAAACGAAATACGACAAGCTGGTGGCCGAGGCGCAGACCGCTATCGACGCCGAAGCGGCGGCACGACAGGCCGCGGCGCAACAGAAGCAGTCCGCGCAAGGTCAGGTAAGCCAGACCAACCGCACGACCGCGGACCTCGAGCGACAGCTCGACCAGGCCGAGGCGCAGTACGAGGCCCTCGCGGCAGCGGCCGCCGGAGGCAGCGGCCTCGGCGCCTTCAACGGCTCGAAGCTCGCGATGTGGCCGCTTCGCGGACCGATCACCTCGGGCTTTGGCGCGCGCTGGGGCGGCTTCCACAACGGCATCGACATCGCCGCACCGAAGTACACCCCGATCCGCGCGGCGTCGGCCGGCAAAGTGGTGACCGTAGGCCGCCCCTATCTCGCCTACGGCGACACCGCCGTCGTCGTGATCATCGCGCACGGCTTCAATTTCTCGACCCTCTACGGTCACCTCGACGACCTCCACTGGCCGATCGTGACCGTTGGACAGACCGTTTCCGCGGGCCAGATCATCGCGTACGTCGGAATGACCGGATGGACGACCGGCCCGCACCTGCACTTCATGACGATCCTGGACGGGCGTGCGGTCAACCCGATGAACTACTTGCCGTAGCGGCCAGCGCCGCTACTGCTTTTTTCGCTTCCGCAGTTCCGTGTAGACGGGGCTCTCGCGTTTTCAGTGCGTCCAGCGTGACATTGACGCTAATTGGCGGCCGTGTAGCATCATTTTCGAAAGAAAGGAGGTGATGTGGAGTGGGCGATGCCAGTGGGAATCCAAAGACCCATGTGAGCTCACTTCAGCCTTTCGTAATGAATCGATCTGAGGTGAACGCGCACTAACTCACTGGGTCTTTGGTGACCCGGCAAAGGAGAGCGGCGGCAGCGATGCCGCCGCTCTTCGTTTTCAACCACCTAATCTGGGCGCCATGCCCTCCCGAAAGACCGACACGCCTCCCGCCGAACCGGCGCGGCAGGTCCAGCTCGCCGAGAACCGCAAGGCCCACTTCGACTACCAGATCGAACGCCGGCTCGAGGCTGGCATCGCGCTACGCGGGACCGAGATCAAGTCGCTTCGTGCCGGTCACGCGAATCTGCGCGACGGGTACGCGCGCGTGGAGAACGGCGAGGTCTGGCTGCGCAACGTCCACATCGCACCGTGGGCGAACTCGGCGCACGACAATCACGATCCGCTGCGCCCGCGCAAGCTTCTTCTGCACAAGGACGAGATCGGTCTCCTCGTCGGCACGATCGCGCAGAAGGGCTACACGCTCGTCCCACTACGGATGTACACCAAACACGGGCGGGCCAAGGTCGAGCTCGGTGTCGCGCGCGGCCGCAAGCGCTTCGACAAGCGGCAGGTGATCAAAGAGCGCGAGGCCACGCGGGAGATGGACGCAGCGATCAAGAGGCGGGTGGGCCGAGGCTAGCCCGCCGGCTGGAGGGTCGGGAGCGTCGCGCGACCGGTCACGTCAACACCGACGGTCTCCGCGAACTGGCTCTGATACAGGCCGTCGTAGATGCCCTGTTTCTTCAGGAGCTCGTCATGGTCGCCCTGCTCGACGATCCGGCCGCCGTCCATGACGACGATCTCATCGGCGTTCCGGATCGTCGAGAGGCGGTGCGCGATGACGAAAGACGTGCGGCCGTGGCGCAAACGGGCCATTGCCTGCTGGATGAGCACCTCGGTACGCGTGTCGACGTTACTCGTCGCTTCGTCGAGGATGAGGATGCTCGGATCGGCCAGAAACGCGCGGGCGATCGTGACGAGCTGCCGTTGGCCGGCCGAGATATTCGATGCGTCTTCTTCGAGCAGCGTGTCGTAACCGTCGGGAAGCGTCCGCACGAACGGATCGACGTGGGCCGCCGTAGCCGCCGCGACGATCTCGTCCATCGTCGCGCCTTCCTTTCCGTATGCGATGTTGTCGCGGATCGTGCCGGCGAAGAGCCAGCTGTCCTGTAGCACCATGCCGACCGCGCGCCGGACCGTGTCCCGCGGCAGCTCGCGCGTGTCCGTCCCGTCGAGACGGATCGCGCCAGAGTCGATCTCGTAGAAGCGCATGAGCAGATTCACGATCGTGGTCTTTCCGGCGCCGGTCGGTCCGACGATCGCGACGGTCTCTCCTGGGCGGACGTCGAGTGAGAAGTCCTCGATCAGGGGCTTATCTGGCAGGTAGCGGAACGAGACGCGGTCGAATTCGACGTGGCCGCTCGTCGTCCGCGGCGCGGTCACGCCGATACGGTCCGGCGTCTCCTCGGGCGCGCCGAGGAACTCGAATACGCGCTCCGCCGAAGCGAGTCCTGACTGCAGAAGGTTCATCTGCGAGGCGATCTGCAAGAGCGGCATCGTGAACTGCCGCGAATAGGCGATGAAAGCCGTCACGTCCCCGAGGCTCATGGCGCCGGACGCGACGCGATATCCGCCGATGACAGCCACGCCGACGTAGTTCAGGTTGGAGAGGAACTGCATCGCCGGCTGGATGATCCCTGAGAGGAATTGCGCGCGGAAACTCGCGCGGAAGAGGCGTTCGTTCTGATCGTTGAACTGC
>JALYLL010000319.1 GCA_030774255.1 Chloroflexota bacterium
CCCATTCCGGCGAACGTCGCGGCCCGCCCAGCGCCGCGAACGAAGGGATGACCGAGCCTGGCGATGTCGTCCTGCGAGATTCCGATGCCTTTGTCGATGATCGCGATCTCTCCCTGCCGGTCCCGTACCGCGAGGGCGACACGGATCGGGCCGCCCGTTGGTGAGTACTTCACCGCGTTGCCCACGAGGTTCATGAGGAGCTGCTCGACCCGCGACTGGTCGCCGTGAGCGGGGAGGCTCGAGGGGGCCTCGAGGGTGAACGTGTGGCGCCCCTCCTCCAGGGTCGCGTCGATGTAACGCTGAACGACCTCGCGAACAACGACGGCGAGATCGTAGGGGACTCGCTCCATGCTCAACGAACCCTTCTCCGCGCGCGATACGGACAGCAGATCGTTGACGAGTCCATTCATTCGATCCACCTGACGCTCGATCGCGGCGAGGTTGCGGTCGAGCGATTCCATGTCGAGCTCCGTGCCCTGCGCCTTCGCGCGGCGCATCCGCGAGCGGACCAGCTGCGCGAGCGCCTTGAGCGGCGTGAGAGGCGTTCGAAGCTCGTGCGAGACGATCGATAGGAATTGCTCCCGCTCGCGCTCGCTCGCAAGGAGATCGGTGATGTCGTGCAGCGTCATGACACCGGCGACGACCTCGCCGCTCGCGCCACGCACCGGCGCGGCACTCACCTCGAGGTCTCGCCGCTCGCCAGTTTCGGGCCGCGCTACGAAGAAATCGCCATCGCTCTTCTCGCCCTTGAGGGCTCGATCCAGCGGGTAGGCCCCGGACCGGATCGACTCGCCTGTCACGAGGTCTTTTACGTCGACGGCCGCGCGAAGCTCGGCGAGCGTCTCGAAATCGCCGACGCCGAGTATTTCCCGCGCCCTGGGGTTTGCCTCGTAGCGCCCGTTCGGCCAACCGATGAGGACCCCGTCGCCGAGGGCGTCGAGCAGGTGGCGATGAAGGTCCTGCTGCGCGACGGCCTCCCCGTAGAGACGGGAGTTGGTGATCCCGATCGCCGTCGTCGCGGCGAGGAGGTGGGCGATCTCGATGTCGTCCGGCTCGAAGGCGCGCTTCGGATCCTTGCTGTAGATCGCAAGCGCACCGATCAACTTGCTTTCGAAGAAGAGCGGCACCGAGAGCAGCTTCGCGAGGCCTTCCGTCTTGATGAGCTCGTGATCCCCGACGCTGCCGGCCGGCAGGTCGATGATCGCGTGCTCGCCGGCGGCCCGAAACAGCGCGCGCAGTTCATCAATCGGGAGGATCTGTTGGGCCGCGTAGCTCTGCGACAGGCCGTCGTGCGCTCGGACGACGAACGCGCCTCCCTCGCTATTGGGGAGAAACACCGCCGCCGCATCGGCCGGCACGAGATCGCGCGCGGACGTGACCGCGTTCCGTAGCCGGTGCTCCAGGTCGAGCGAACGGATCATCTCGTCGTTGGCGTCGTGCAATCGGCGCAGGCGCGCGCGGCTGGCCATGTGAAGGGAGAGAGGCACGCGCTATGCCAACCTCCTGCTAAGCGAGCGGGCTACCGACATCGGTCAACGAGGTAGGACGACCTCCACGACGTCCCCGCCTACCTCATGCGCGATCGCCTCAGCCAGCTCGCGCGAGGGCTTCGCGCGGAACGACGTCTGGACCCGACGCATGCCGCCGCCATTTCGCGGGAGCTCCAGGACGACCTGCGACACACCCGCGTGATCCTTGAGCACCTCTTGGATCTTCTGGAAGAGCGCGATGGAACGCTCGTAATCCAAAACCTCTCGGAAGCGAATGACAAGCGCAGGCGGCTCATCGAGTTCGGAAATGTCCCGCGTTGACCGGGGGAGGGCCTTCTCTGAGGAGGACCGTTGAGCCGGGTCCATGACGCTCTCGTCCCGCCCAGGAGGCCCATAGGTCCGACGCAGAGAGGGCCCTCCCCCCGTCTGCACGGCGTTGGATCCCGCGCCGCCGTTGCCATTTCGTGTGAATTTCGCGCGCTTGGCGAGGAATTGCCGTCGCTCGTCAGCGACGCGCTTGATCTCCTCGATTCCCGCGTCGTCGAAACGCACCGCGTGCTCGCAGAGGAGCTTCGGATCCTCATCGCGCTGCTCGACGCGCGCGAGCACGAGGAGGATCTCGTCGGTACCCCAGAGTGGCGCGGTCCCTTCGTAGACGCGGGGGAACACGGTGACCTCGACGCTTCCGGTGAGATCCTCGACCTGCGCGAACATCATGAGCTGCTTGTTCTTGGTGATGTGTTTGCGCGCGTTCGTCACCACGCACGCGATCGTCACGAGGTCCTCTTCTCCTGGCTCTTTGAGCTCGGCGATCGCGACAAGACCCTCGACCTTGTTCATGCGCGGCGCGAGCGCGTTGAGCGGATGCTCGGACAGATAGATGCCGAGTAATTCCTTCTCCCATGCGAGCCGCTCCTTGCGAGACGCGTCGCTCTGCTGGCCGGTTGCGGGTGGGACAAACGCGACCTCAAGCTGGCTGCTGAATCCGAGATCGGCGAAGAGACCCACCTGACCGCTCTCGCGATCCCGCTGCTCCCGTTGGGCGGTTTCCAGCACGGAGTCAAGACGATCCAGCTGCCAGAGTCGTGGTCCAAACCCGTCACAGGCGCCGCACTTGATCAGCGACTCCAGGACGCGCTTGTTGGCGCGTTGCAGATCGATCCGCGCGCACAGATCGTCGAGCGAGCGGAACGGTCCGCCCGCGCGGCGGGCCTCGATGAGACCTTCGACCGCGCCCTCGCCGACGTTCTTCACGGCGCCGAGACCGAACCGGATGCCCTTGGGTGTGAACGCGAAGTCGAGCTCGGACTCGTTGACGTCCGGCGGCAGGACCGCGAGCCCCATGCGGCGGCATTCGGCCACAGCGATGGCGATCCGGTCGGGCGTCCCCATCGCGGCCGAGAGCACGGCCGTCATGTATTCGGTCGTGTAGTTCGCCTTCAGGTAGGCCGTGTGGTACGCGATGATCCCGTAGATCGCCGCGTGCGCGCGGTTGAACCCGTAGCGCGCGAAGGGCTCGAAGTCTTTCCATACCGACTCGATCACATCGGCGTGTACACCGTTGCGGATGGCGCCGGAGACGAACTTCACCTTCTGCGCGTCGAGCTTGTCGCGGAATTTCTTGCGGACCGCGTAGCAGAGCACGTCGGCCTCGGCGAGGGTGAAGCCGGCGAGCGCCTGCGTCACCGCCATCACGTCCTCCTGGTAAACCATCACGCCGTAGGTGGCCTTGAGCACCGGCTCGAGCGTCGGATGGGCGTACGTCACCGGCTCCTCGCCGTGCTTGCGACGGATATAGGTTGGGATGTAATCCATCGGGCCGGGCCGGAAGAGCGCCACCATCGCCATCACGTCCTCGACCCGGTCGGGTTTGAGCTCGCGGATATACCGACGCATGCCGGCGGATTCCAGCTGGAACATGCCCGTCGTC
>JALYLL010000320.1 GCA_030774255.1 Chloroflexota bacterium
TCACGAACGACAGCTTCCACGCGGTGCGCGCCCTTCTCGCGCCGCTTCGACGATCGCGCCGATCTGCGAACTCGGTCGGTCGCGCGATGCATGTGCGCAGCCTCGAGCGGTTCACCGTGCGAGACGACGTCGCCGGGCGCTGGTCCCTCACCGAGGCCGCGGGCGACGCGCCCATCACGCCCACTGAGCGCGCCACCGCGCAGATCCGGCAGCTGCTCGAGCGACACGGCGTTCTCACGCGCGAGGTCGTGCGCTCGGAGGGGATCGGCGGCGGCTTCGCCGCGGCCTACGGCATCTTGAAGGCGATGGAGGACGCGGGACGGATCCGGCGCGGTTACTTCGTGGCCGGCCTCGGCGCGGCGCAGTTCGCGCTGCCCGGCGCAGTGGATCGACTCCGCGCCGCGCGAGAGCGGACGGGAGAGCCGCACGCCGTCATCCTCGCGGCGACCGATCCGGCGAACGCATACGGCGCGGCGCTCTCCTGGCCCGAGCGCGCCGAGGGCCGCAAACCGATGCGCACCGCGGGAGCGCTGGTCGTCCTTGTGGACGGCCGCCTCGCCGGATGGCTCGGTCGCGGCGAGGAGCAGCTCCTCACTTTCGTGGCCGAGGAAGCCGACGCCGAGCCCACGCGCAAGGCGCTCGCGGGGGCGCTCGCCGGCCAGGTCGGACCCGACCGGCGAACCACGCTCTTCATCCAGTCGGTCGATGGCGCTCCCGTCGAGGAGTCACCCATCGCGGACGCCCTCCGCGAGGCCGGTTTCGCGCGGACGCCGCGCGGCTACCTCCGGCGCGTCGCTCGCACCTGAGGGCGGAATGCCCGAAGGCGACACGATCTTTCGCACGGCGACCGTGCTCCGTCGCGCGCTCGCCGGTCGCGTCGTCACCGGATTCGACCTCGTCGCACCGAAGGTGACTCCGTCCGCCGCGCGGCGGCGGGTCGTCGGCGGCACGGTGAAGGCGGTCGAATCGAACGGCAAGCATCTCCTCATCACCTTCACCACCGACGGCGAGGACGTCGTCCTTCACACGCATATGCGCATGCAGGGGCAATGGCACGTGTACCGTCCGGGTCAGCGCTGGTGGTTCCCGCCGTCGAAGGCGCGGGTCGTGATCCGCACCGACGAGTACGTCGCGCCGTGTGAGACGCCGCCCGTCGTCGAGCTCATGACCGCGCGCGAGATCGCGCTCCATCCGGTCATTCCGGAGCTCGGGCCCGACGTGATCGCCGACGACTTCGATATGGAGGAAGGCGTGCGTCGGCTGCGCGCGCAGCCTGAGCGCGACATCTCGACCGCGTTTCTCGACCAGCGGACCCTTTCGGGCATCGGGAACGAGATCAAGAACGAGACGCTTTTCATCACTCGTACCTGGCCATGGACAAAGATCGCGGACTTCGATGATGCCGAGCTGCGCGGTGTCGTTCTCGCCGCGCGCGAGCTCCTGCGGCGCAATCGCGAGGGTGGCCCGCGGCGTTCGCGCTTCACGCTCGATCGCCGCCAGCTCCGCTCGGTCCAGGAGCGAAGGGGACTGCCGTGCTACGAATGCGGGACGCCGATCGACGTCGGCTTTCACCCCAACGAGTTCCGCAAGAGCTATTTCTGCCCGAGTTGCCAGCCGGCGCCGCGACCCGCTTAGGCGATGCTCGCGCTGCTGCGCCGACGCGACTTCACGCTCCTCTGGACGGCAAGCCTCATATCGGCGACCGGCGACTGGGTCCTCCTCATCGGCTTGCCCATTTACGTGTTCCGGCTCACTGGATCGACCCTCGCGACCAGCGCGATGTTCGTCGCGGAGCTCGTCCCCCAGATCGCGTTCGGATCGGTGGCGGGCGTGTTCGTGGATCGATGGGATCGCAAGAGAACGATGGTCATCGCGAATCTCATCCTCATGTTCGCGATCCTTCCGCTTGCGCTGGTTCGATCCGCTGACGACGTCTGGATCGTCTACCTCGTCGCGTTCACGGAATCGTTGGTCGCGCGATTCCTCCGGCCTGCCGAGGGCGCGATGCTTCCGCGTCTCGTCGACAAGAACGACCTCGTCGCCGCCAATGCGCTCGCTTCGTTCGCCTCGAATGCCTCGCGGCTCGTCGGACCGACGCTCGGCGGGGTCATTGCCGGGATCTACGGGCTCACCGCGGTCGCCGGGTTCGACGCGGCGACGTTCGCGATCGCCGCGACACTCGTGGCGCTCGTTCGGACGTCGGGTGCCCCGGAACGCGCGGAGTCCCTCGACGCATCCAGGGTCGCGGCCGGCCGGTTTCGCGCGTTCTGGCGCGAATGGCTCGACGGGCTCTCTCTCGTCGCACGCTCGCGCACGATCCGCGTCCTCTTTGTTCTCGCGGCCCTGTCGTCACTCGGCGAGGGGATGATGTCCGTGCTCTTCGTGGTGTGGATCGCTCGGGTGATCGGCGGGACCGCGCTCGAGCTCGGTTGGTTCATGACGGCGCAGGCCGTTGGCGGCCTCGTGGGAGGTGTCTTCGTCGCTCATCTCACGCGTGGCGCGCCACCTCGCCGCGTGCTCGGCTTCGCGAGCATCGCGTTCGGCTCTCTCGACGCGCTGCTCTTTGTCTCGCCGCTCGTGCGACCGGAGATCGTGATCGGACTCGTGATCATCGCGGTCGTCGGCGTCACGACCGTCGCGTTCGGAGCGGGGTTCAATGCGATCCTCCAGACGAGCGTGGAGGACGCCTACCGCGGGCGCCTGCTCGGAGCCATCTTCACGACGATGGCCCTCCTCCGCCTCGCAAGCACCGTCCTCGCTGGATTACTTGGGGCGGTCGTCAGCCCGATCCCGCTGCTGGTCGCGTTCCAGGCGGGGTCGTACGTCCTTCTCGGCATCGTCGCGCTCGGCCTACTGCCACACGAGGCGGGCCGTGTCCGAGACGACCTCGTGCGCGAACCGGCATGAGTACGCGGACGGGATAGAAAGGGGGGCCCCCGAGTGATCGGGGGCCCCTTGTCGTCAGATCGCGAAAATGTCTAGCGGGAGCCGGCGTGAACGGGCTCGCGCCTGGTCGCGACTTCCGGCATCGGAACGACGCCGAGCTGCTGCATGAGGGTGAGGTTGTCGAAGAACGACCAAACCTCAACGATCTTGCCGCTCTGATCAAACTTGGTCGTCATGGCGCCGGTCGTGTTGGCCTTCTTGCCGGTCGCCGGCATTCCGTTGAATGAACCGGTGTTGGTGCCGATCGCGCGAAGATGCTGCACGACGTAGTCGCCGTCAGCGATCTCCTTCTCGATCGTGATCTTCACGTCCGGGAATGCTGTGAGGTAGGTCTCGAGGGATGTCTTAGCGCCCTGAGGTCCCTTGGCAACGGTCGGGTCCTGAGGGTTGTGGAGGATCGCGTCGTTCGAGAAGAGCTCGTCGAGCAGCTTCGTGTTGTGCTTGTTCCAGCTCTCGTCGACGATGCGGCGTGCGTTGATCTTGTTCTGTTCGGTAGACATAAAGTCTCCTTCAATTTCGTTCGAGGGGTGATCGTTGTTCCGAGGATCCGGCTGGACACCTCGCCGGCACGGAGGCACGGCGGTGAATGACCGGGGGGAACAAGTCCATTGTCCTCCCGATCCGAGTCAAAACAATGGCCAAATCACATTGTTGGGCAACTGTGTTGAAGTGCTCGGGCGCCCTGTTTACGCGGTTTTCTTGAGCTCCTGTACCACTTTGCCAACGGCGTCTTTCGCATCGCCGAAAAGCATTGCGGTCTTCGGATCGAGATAGAGATCGTTATCGATTCCCGCGAAGCCGGGCTTCATCGAGCGCTTGATGACGATGATGTTCTGCGCCTTGTCGACGTCGAGGATCGGCATGCCGTAGATCGGTGACCCGGGATTCGATCGCGCCGCCGGATTCGTCACGTCGTTCGCGCCGATCACGAGCGCCACGTCGGCGCGCTGGAACTCCGGATTGATCTGGTCCATGTCGAAGAGCTTGTCGTACGGGACGTTCGCCTCGGCGAGGAGCACGTTCATGTGACCCGGCATCCGTCCGGCGACCGGATGGATCGCGTATTTCACGTTGATGCCCTTGGACTCGAGCAGATCCGCGAGCTCGCGCACGCTGTGCTGTGCTTGCGCGACCGCGAGGCCGTAGCCCGGGACCACGATCACGTTTTGCGCGTACGAGAGAAGGATCGCGGCGTCCTCGGGGCCGATCGAGCGGATCGAGCGACCGTCGTCGGCGGCGGTCGCCACTTCCGCGCCGGTCGTCGTCGCGGCGCCGAACGCGCCGAATAGCACGTTCCCGAGCGATCGGTTCATGGCCTTCGACATGAGCCGCGTGAGGATCGTCCCGGAGGCGCCCACGAGGGTCCCGGCGACGATGAGCAGCTGGTTGTTCAGCGTGAAGCCAGCCATCGCCACGGCCAGGCCGGTGTACGCGTTCAGGAGCGAGATGACGACAGGCATGTCCGCGCCGCCGATCGGCATGACGAGGGCGACCCCGAAGACCAGCGCCAGAAGCGTGATGACGGTGATCAAGACCATCGGCTCGATCGCGAACGACCCCGCCATCGCACCGCCGAGCAACACGAGCGAAAGCAACGCGGTGGCGGCCGCGATGCCGCCGGTGACGAGCTGCTGGCCCCCGTAGCGGAAGGCCTTCGGTGTGATCAGCCCCTGCAGCTTCCCGAACGCGACAGCGCTGCCTGAGAACGAGACGGCGCCGATGATCAGGGCCAGCAACGTCGCCAGAGAAGCACCGACCTCGAGCGCGCCGGCGTCACGCTGGCGCGCGAACTCGAGGATGGCCACGAGCGCCGCCGCCCCGCCGCCGGCGCCGTTGAAGAGCGCCACCATCTGGGGCATCGCGGTCATCTTCACCATCCGCGCGCCGGCGAATCCTGCGATTCCGCCCACAGCGATGCCGGACAGGATGACCGGCACGCCACCCTTCACGTCAGCGGCAAAAAACGTCGCGATGACCGCGATCAGCATTCCGGCCGCCGCGATGCGGTTGCCCTGGACGGCCGTCGTCGGCGACGAGAGGCCCTTCAGTCCGAGGATGAACGTGACGGCCGCAATGAGATAGGCGACCGGGATGAGGGATTCGACGGTCACTCGCGCTTCCGCGCTGGCCGCTGCTTGAACATCGCGAGCATGCGGTCGGTCACAACGAAGCCGCCGACGACGTTCGCTGTGCCGAGCACCACTGCCAGGAATCCGAGGACGGTTCCGATGGGGCCGGGGATCGCGCTCGCCACGAGCATCGCGCCGACGATCACGATCCCGTGGATCGCGTTCGCGCCGCTCATCAGCGGCGTGTGGAGTGTCGAGGGGACCTTCGAGACCACCTCGAAGCCGACGAAGATCGCGAGGACGAAGACGTAGGCCGCGACGATCGCTTCGCCTGTCATGTCGCTGGCGCGGGGGTCCGAGGGGTTGGAACCCCCTCGACCGCCTTTTTCGTCTGCTCGTGGACGACCTCGCCGTCCTTCGTGATCACGGTGCCCTTGATGACGTCGTCGTTCATGTCGAGATTGAGCTTGCCTTCCTTCGTGATCAAGAGGCCCAGGAGACTCTGGATGTTGCGCGAGTACATCTGGCTCGCGTGATAGGGCATCGTCGAAGGGATATTGGTGGTGCCGTCGATGCGGACCCCGTCGACGTCGATGACCTTGCCGGCTTCCGTGAGCTCGGTGTTTCCGCCCGTCTCGGCGGCGAGGTCCACGATGACGGAGCCGGGCTTCATGGAGCGGACCATGTCCGCGGTGATGAGCTTCGGGGCCGGACGCCCTGGGATGGCGGCCGTCGTGATGATGATGTCGTTCTCTTTAACAGCCTTCGCGAGGAGCTCGACCTCTTTGCGGTGCGCCTCTTCAGAAAGCTCCTTCGCGTATCCGCCGGCGCCTTCGCCGGTCTCGCCGAGGTCGACCTCGAGGAACTTCGCCCCGAGCGACTGCACCTGCTCTTTCACGACGGGTCGCGTGTCGAACGCCTCGACGACGGCCCCGAGGCGCCGCGCCGTCGCGATGGCCTGAAGCCCGGCGACGCCCGCGCCGATGACGAACGCCTTCGCCGGCGGAATCGTGCCGGCCGCCGTCGTGAGCATCGGGAAGAACTTCGGGAGCGCCGCGGCCGCGAGCAGCACGGCCTTGTAGCCCGCGACCGTGGCCTGCGAGGAGAGCGCGTCCATCGGCTGCGCGCGCGTGATGCGCGGAATCGCGTCCATGGAAAGCGAAGTGATGCGTCTCCGTGCGAGCTCGCGGACCAGAGCGTGGTTCGTGAGCGGCTGCAGGAACGCGATGAGCACGGCGCCTTGACGGAGTCGTGCGACCTCTTCGTCCGTTGGTCTCGCTACCTTGACGACAAGCTCCGCATCCCAGGCATCGCCGATAGTCGCGCCGGCGTCCGTGTACATGCGGTCGGGGAAGCTCGACGCCTCTCCGGCGCCGCGCTCGACGACGATCTCGTTCCCGCTCTTGGCGAGTCGACCGACGGTCTCCGGGACGAGGGCGACGCGCCGCTCGCCGGGCGTGGTCTCCCGCACGACACCGATCCTCATGGAATGAGAAAAGCCTAGCGGGAAACGGCTGCGGGCGTCTCCGCGAGAATTGTCCGCAGACGCGGCTGTACTTC
>JALYLL010000321.1 GCA_030774255.1 Chloroflexota bacterium
GACACGTCCTCGGCCGACAGACCGATCGCCCCGACGAGCGGACCCCAGAAGTCGCTCTCCTCGGTGCCGACGTCGAGCTCGAGGTGCCGTGTCACGTCGATGAGACGCGACACCGCGATGCCGCGCTCGACGTATCGAGCGGTCCAGTACAGATCGTCAGCGACCCGGCACAGCATCAGCCGAGCACCCAGGTGTCCTTGGCGCCACCACCCTGAGATGAATTCACGACGAGCGAGCCGGCCCGAAGGGCCACGCGGGTGAGACCGCCCGGCGTTACGCGGATCTCCTTGCCGAAGAGAACGTACGGCCGCAGATCGACGTGCCGGCCTTCCAGCGAACCGTCGCTCCAGCTGGGGTGACGCGAGAGCGCGAGCGTTGGCTGTGCGACATAACCGCGAGGATCGGCCTCGATCCGACGCCGGTATTCCTCCAGATCCGCTTTCGGTGCGTGTGGACCGATGAGCATCCCGTAACCGCCGCTCGCGTTGACGGACTTCACGACGAGCTCGGCGATGTGCTCGAGGATGTACGCGCGCTCGACAGGGTCCGCGGCGACGTACGTCTTCACGTTCGGGATGATCTCGTCCTCGCGGAGGTAGTACTTGATGATCGTCGGCACGTACGCGTAGATCGCCTTGTCGTCGGCGACGCCGGTGCCAAGCGCGTTGGCCAAACTGACCCGACCCATCCGATAGGTGGCGAGCAGTCCCGGTACGCCGAGGAAAGAGTCATGGCGGAACGCCAGCGGATCGATGAAGTCGTCGTCCACGCGCCGATAGATCACGTCGACGCGTCGGCGCCCGCTCGTCGTACGCATGTAGACCGTCGCGTCGTCCACGAAGAGATCCGAGCCCTGGACCATTTCGATGCCCATGGCCTTCGCGAGGAAGGCGTGCTCGAAGAACGCGGAGTTGTGGACGCCGGGGGTCAGCAGGACCACGGTCGCCGCGTCGGCGATGGGCGGCGAAATCTCGCGCAGAACGGTGAGGAGGTCCTGGGGATACCCCTCGACAGGCCGGATCGGATAGTCGGCGAAGATCTGCGGCCAGACCCGCTTGAGCACGCGTCGGTTCTCGACGACGTACGAGACGCCGGACGGTACCCGCAGGTTGTCCTCGAGTACGTAGAAGTCACCGTGCTGGTCGCGGACGAGATCGCTCCCGACCACGTGCGTGTACACCCCGAGCGGCGGCTCGACCGAACGCACCTCGCGCCTGTAGCCGCGAGCACCGAGCACGAGCTCGGGCGGGATGAGCCCGCTCCGCAGGATCTTTTGCTCGTGATAGATGTCGTGAAGAAAGAGATTGAGCGCGCGGACTCGTTGCTCGAGGCCACGCTCGATGCGTTCCCACTCCTCCGGCAGGATGATCCGCGGGACCAGATCGAACGGCATGATCTTTTCGAGGCCACTCGGATCCTGGTTCACCGCGAACGTGATCCCTCGCGCCTGGAAGCTGAGATCGGCCGCTCGTTGCCGGCGCGTGACCTCCTGCGCCGAGAGCGTTTCCAGACGCCGCGCGAGCGCCGCGTAGTGCGGCCGCACCACGCCCGGCGCGGAGAACATCTCGTCCCAGAACGCGGTGGGGTCGTATGCCGCAAGAGGCGATCGCTGGGTGATCACGCCACGCCAGCGAATTCTTTGAGCTCGACGATCTCCGCCTGCTTCGTGTACGCGAGCCGCCCGAGAGCCGGACCGCCGTACGTGCCCGAGGTCGGAGTGACGTCGGCGAAGTCGCGGCCGGTCGCGACGGTTATGTAGTCCATGCGCGCGCGTCGGTGGTGCGTCGGGTCGTATGCGATCACGTCGATCTCGCCAGGAGCGCTCGGATCGGCGATCAAGGCCTCTA
Organism: Chloroflexota bacterium; assembly: GCA_030774255.1. Lineage (GTDB taxonomy): Bacteria > Chloroflexota > Limnocylindria > P2-11E > P2-11E > 3-1-20CM-2-70-9. Next base: position 1,848 of record JALYLL010000321.1, read on the forward strand.
CCCACGCGTGCGGCGCGCCTTCGCCGAGCATGTGTCCCGAGACATATCGGCACGGGACGTTCGCGAGTCGAAGCACGGCCAGCAGGATGTGCGCGAAGTCCTGGCACACGCCTTTCTGGAAATGCAGCGCCATGGCAGCCGGCGTGGTGTAGCCGGTCACTCCGTACTGGTACGTGATGCTGCCCGAGGCCCAGTCGTGCGCGCGGTCGGCGCGTTCGCGTGGGTCATCGGCGGACCGCACGATCTGGATCGCGGCGTCGACCAATCTCGAATCGGGCGCTGTCAGGGCAGTCGCCTTCAAGTAACGGATCGGACCCAGTTCGGCCGGCCACGGCGCCGGTCGGCGCGCGCCCGGTCGCGTCGCGTCGCGCTCCACCTGGAAGATGGCCTCGAAGTCGATCGCCTGTGGAACGCGCTGCACGACGACATTCGCTACGCGGTTGCCGAACTGATCGGAAGCCCAGGCCACGTCGGCCCCATCTTCCATTCCGCGGATCTCGAGATCGTGTTGAAGGACGCGCTGATCGCCCTCCTGATCTCGCGGGATCATGAGGAGGCGTTGCTTCATGTCCCAGACCGGGCCGCTGTAGGTGTACCGATAGTGCTGACGCACGCGAAAGACGGCGCGGGTCACACGCGACCAGTCGGTCACTGCTTTGTCCGCGCCGCTGCCTCCTGGCGGTCCGCGTCCTCTTCCGTCGGCGGGCCGCCCGGCCGCTCGGCGGTGATCTCGTCGGACCAGACGACGAACTTCGCGAGGCGCGCGTTGCCGAATGCGGTCGAGAGCGCGCAGTCGACAGCATCCCGGCCGCGGCCGATCACGACCCGGCCGACGCGCGGTGTGTTATGGCGCGCGTCGAACGTGTACCAGCGGCC
>JALYLL010000322.1 GCA_030774255.1 Chloroflexota bacterium
CGGGCGTGAGTAGATGGAGCGTGCCACGCATCGCCCACGTCTTGATGAGTCGGCCTTCGCTCAACGCACGCGCCACTTCGCCAGCCTTCGAGGTCTTGCGCCGCACGCGGACGCAGAGCTCGGCGTAAGACGCGACCTGCGATTGGACGCCGCACAGCCGGCGGACCACCGCCGCCACCGGCTGATCTCCCACGGGGTCGAGGAAGTGCCGGCGCATTCGCCAGGCGAGGGCCTGCGGCCAGGTCACTTTCGCCATCACCGGCGGCAGGTTAACGCGGGAGGAGTCAGCGAGGGCGCAAAGCCGGATGATTCGGACGGCTTTCCCCGATCGCATCGTCTGACACAGGTAGAGGTGAAGCGATGGTCGAAAAGCTGAAGATCGGCTCGATCCAAAACTTCCGAAAAGCGGCGGGCAAGAGAAGCAGATTGCATTTTCGACCTCTACGCAACCGACCAACAGGGCGAAGTGGAAAGGCTCGTCACGATCGGGGCGACTCGATATCCGTGGAGGTACCGTCCGGACGATGACTTTGCCGTTCTAGAGGATCCGGATGGCAACCTCTTCTGTGTGGTCCAGGTCCAGACCGAGATGTAGCCTCGACAAGAATCCGAGCGACGGAGGGAAGGATGCTTGGGGACTATCCGATCGACGTCGTGCTGCTCGCGCCCGATCTCGAGGCGTCCAAGGATTTCTACGCGATGAAGGTTGGTCTGAAGATCATCAACGAGTCTCCGTATGCGGTGACATTCAAGTGCGGTGGCGAGAGCCACCTGGCCGTCAGCAACAGCACGGTCGGGACCAAGGACGACCAGACGCAAGCGGCCTTTCGCGTAAGAGACGTCCGTGCCGAAGTCGCGGAGCTTCGCCGACGCGGTGTGAAGATCGAGGAGTACGACCTGCCCGGTCTCAAGACCGTCGATGGGATCGCCGATATTGGGTTTGCCTGGATGGCTTGGTTCATCGACCCGGGCAAGAACTGCGTCGGATTCATGCAGATCAAATAGCGCGGACCGGCCTCACAATCGCTGCGGTGACGGTGGAGAAGGAGCGAAGCGACACAAGCGGCACGCTCACCTTCCTGTTCGCGGATCTTCGCGGATACACGGCATACGTCGAGTCGCGCGGCGACGCCGCGGCGGCTGAGCTCATCGCCGACTATCGCCGAATCGTGCGCGCACAAGTTGCGCAGACCGGCGGCGGAGAGATCAAGACCGAGGGGGACAGCTTTTACATCGTGTTCTCGACGGCTCGGCGTGCTGTCGAGTGCGGCATCGCCATCTTCAAAGCCGTGGAGCATCAAGAGGCAGCGCACCCGGAGCGGCCTATGCGGATCGGGATCGGCATCCACGCAGGCGAGCCGGTCCTCCACGATGGTCAATACGTGGGATCGGCCGTGAACCTCGCGGCGCGGTTGGGCCAGAACGCGAGGAGCGGCGAACTCCTCATCAGCGACGTCGTGCGCGGACTGCTCCGCACCTCCAATCTGCCTCCCATAACGGAACGCCGAAGGTTGACGCTGAAGGGCATCGCCGACGGCCCGCGCGCTTATTCGGTCGAATGGCGCCAACCCGCGGTACCGGTGTCGCCGCCCTCCGCTCTCGGGGCCGGGGCGTCGCGTCGGCGGAACCTGATCGTTCCAGGCGGAGCCGTGCTTGGCGTGTTGGTCGCGGTCGTGTTCGTGATCGGCCTGCTCGCACGACCGTCGGTGCCAACGCCGAGCGTTCTGCAAACGATCGCGGGCCTCGGGACGCCCGGGTTCTCAGGCGACCGCGGGCCGGCCACCGCCGCGCAACTCGACGCGCCCACGAGCCTTGTCGTCGATCCCGCAGGCAACCTCTATGTCGCGGACAGCTCCTTGTCGCTACCGCATGGGTTTTTCGAGGAGGCCACTCGGATACGCCGGATCGATCGCGACGGCACCATCACGACGATCGCCGGAGACGGCGACAGCTCGGCCGTCGCGGACTTCGGGTACCTCATGCACTTTGCGGGGGGCACGCATATCGCCTCCGACCCCACGGGCCGGATCTACCTGACGGGAATCAGTGGCCTCGCACAGGGTGATGCGCCGTGGGTCGCGACGCTCGAGCTAGACGGACGCTTTCGTCTTATCGCAGGCGCTCAGCTGGCTGGGTACTCGGGTGATGGCGGACCCGCTCTCAAAGGCGCGTTCGTCGATCTGCGAGGGCTTGCCGTGGACGGCTCCGGCGACGTGTTCGTCGCCGACAGTGGCAGCAGCGTCATCCGCGAGGTGCGCGCCGACCGCATCCTCGCAACGGTCGCAGGCACCGGGGCGCGTGGCTTCTCCGGCGAAGGTGGCATTGCCACGTCGGCACAGCTCTTCGCACCCGTCGCGGTGGCGATCTCGCCCGATGGCAGTCTCTACATCGCCGATACAAACAACAACCGAGTCCGTAAGATCGACCATGGCGGAAACATCGTGACCGTGGCGGGAGACGGGACCGCGGGCTACGCAGGAGACGGCGGACCGGCTGGGCGCGCGGCGCTGAAAGAGCCCAGCGGTCTTGCGTTCGACTCCGCCGGCAATCTCTACATCGCTGATGCCGGTAACAATCGAATTCGGAAGGTCGCGCTCGACGGCACAATCAGCACCGTCGCAGGCGATGGGTCTCCGGAGACGCTCCGGGCCCCGTCGGCGCTCGTGGTCAGCGCCGGCACGCTTTATATCGCCGACACGGGGAACCACCGCATACGGAAGGTGTCGCTCGTTGATCCCCCTCGCTGAAATTCGGGCGGCGCGCGACCGGATAGCTGACGCGGCGATCCGGACGCCACTCGTGCGGCTCAACGTCGACGACGGTCCGGCGGAGATCTACCTCAAGCTCGAGAATCTTCAGCCCATCGGTTCATTCAAGATCCGAGGCGCGAGCAACCGCATGGCCCTCGCGTCGCCGGCTGAGCTCCAGCGCGGCGTATGGACCGCGAGCGCGGGCAACATGGCGCAAGGGGTGGCGTGGAACGCGCGACGCCTGGGCGTTCCCTGCACCGTCGTCGTGCCCGAGGGCGCGCCGGCGACAAAGCTCGCCGCGGTGAAGCGACTTGGCGCGCGCATCGTCGCCGTCCCACACGACGAGTGGTTTGAGACGTTCCGGACCCGCCGACGCGATGGCCTCGAAGGGCTCTTCGTACACGCGTTCAGCGACGACGCCGTCATGGCAGGGAATGGGACGATTGGTCTCGAGATCGTCGAAGATCTGCCCGATGTCGACGCCGTCGTTGTGCCGTTCGGCGGTGGCGGGCTCAGTTGCGGGATCGCGTCGGCGCTGCGCGCGCTACGACCAAAAACGAAGGTCTACGCGGCTGAGGTAGCGACGTCGCCCCCGCTCGCTGCGTCCCTCGCGAAAGGCGAAGCCACGAGCATCGAGCACGCGCGAACCTTCGTCGACGGCATCGGTGGGCCGCGCGTCTTCCCGGAGATGTTCGCTCTCGCTCGCGAGCTCCTTGATGGCTCGCTGGTCTCGTCACTGGACGAGGTCGCGGCGGCCGTGCGGCTGCTGGTCGAGCGCAATCACGTGGTCGCTGAAGGCGCGGGCGCGGTGTCGGTCGCCGCCGCCGTCAACGGCAGGGCCGGCGCTGGGAAGGTCGTCTGCATCGTCTCCGGCGGGAACATCGACCTCTCAACGCTTTCGGTCATTCTCGAAGGCAGAACTCCGCACTAGCCGTCCCGCGAATGACGGTCTCGTCATGCCTTACGCGAAGGGGACGGGCAACCATTGCCGCATGTCCGAACCAACGTACGAACGCGGTCTACGGTCGCCTGCTGTGAGCGTCCGGGTCTTCGGCCTCTATCTCATTGGACTGGCGCTGGTGCTGATGACGATCCCGAACACACTGCTTGCGATCTTTGGAATCGCGAGCACGCAGGACCCCTGGGTCCGAGTCACCGGAATGCTTGCGGGACTGATCGGGGTCTTGTACGCGCGTTACGCGCCCCACGGCGATCGCGCGTTCTTCGAGCTCACCGTGCAGCTGCGCGCGTCGGTGATCGTGTTCTTCCTTGCCTTCGTGGTCCTCGCGTCCGCCCCGTGGCAATTGCTCCTGTTTGGGGCGGTCGATCTCGCCGCGGCCGGATGGACGTGGTGGACCCTCGGAGGGGAGAGGCGAGTCGCGCTCGCCTAGGAATGTAGAGTCCGCATCGTGAGTTTCGCGGTCAGCGCCGACGCGTATGACCTCTATATGGGCAGGTACTCAGCGCGGCTCGCTCCACAGTTCGCAGACTATGCCGGCGTGCGCTCCGCGCAAACGGTGATCGATATCGGTTGCGGCCCCGGTGCCCTCACGAGCGAGCTGATCGATCGACTCGGCCCGACCAATGTCTTCGCTATCGATCCATCGGAGTCGTTCGTCGCGGCTGTTCGCGAGCGTTTTCCTGGCGTCGACGCACGGCTCGCGGCTGCGGAGCGGCTCCCATTCCCCGATAAGGCATTCGACGCGGCGCTCGCGCAACTGGTCGTCCATTTCATGTCCGACGCGGTGGCCGGGCTGCGCGAGATGGCGCGCGTGGTGCGGAAAGCCGGCGTTGTCGCAGCCTGCGTCTGGGATCACGCCGGTGGGCAGGGGCCGCTGAGCGTCTTCTGGCGGGCCGCGCGCGAGCTCGATCCCGATGTGGAGGACCAGTCGCTCCTCGCGGGTACCCGAGCGGGCCATCTCGCCGAGCTGTTCGTGAAGGCGGGCCTTCGTGGTGTTAAAGACACGGCGCTCGTGGCCACGGTGGTACACACGAGTTTCGAGGAGTGGTGGGGGCCTTTCACTCTCGGCGTTGGACCCGCTGGCGCGTATGCATCTCGCCTCGACGCCGATGGTCGGGCCGCTCTGATGGAACGCTGCCGCGAACTTCTCCCGCCAGCGCCTTTCGAGGTGGCGGCACGGGCATGGACGGCGCGCGGTCTTGTGTAGCGGCGAGCCCCGTAACGTTAATCGGACGATGAACTCCTAGCCTGACGCCGATGGTCGCCCTGCGGCGCGGAGCTTCGCCATGCCTTTGAGATCCAGCGGAGTCGCGGGCGCTCTGGCGATTTGGTCCTTCGTGGCAACGACGACTGGCATCGCCTTGGTCGCAGTGACGCCGTCCGATCGGATTCCCGTCGGCTTCCGACTGGGGGACGTGGTCACGTACCTCACGATGCCGGCGTCGCTCTCGATCGTCGGTTGGCTCATCGCTGTGCGTCGGCCGAGCAACCCGATCGGATGGGCTCTCTCGTGCGCTGGCGCTGTCATCGCAGCGCAGTTCCTCGCGGGCGGCTACGCGGTGCGGGCGCTCTTCGCACCGACGCCGCTTCCGGGCGGCGACGTCGCCGCGTGGATTTTCAACTGGTCCGGCAGCTTGATCGCGCTAATGCTGGCGACGCTCCTGTTCACCTTTCCTAACGGCATCCTGCCGCTACGTCGCACGCGCGTCGGCCTTGTGCTTGGAGTCGCCGGAAGCCTCGTGGCCAGCGGGCTCCTTGCCTTCACCCCGGGTCCTCTTCGGAACTTCCCCGCTGTGGACAATCCGTTCGGCGTCCCACTCCTCGACAGTGCCGCCATCCCCGTGTTAGCGGCAATCGCGGTCATCTGGCTGCTAACGCTTCTACTCGCAACCAGCACGCTCTGGGAGAGAGCGCGCAGGTCCAACGGGGCCGAGCGCCAACAATTCAAGTGGTTCATCGGCGGCGTGGTGTTCTGCTTTCTGTTATTTGCAGTCGGCACCGCGGCTTCCGATCGGGCCGTCGCCAACGTCGCCATCAGCGCGGGCCTCGCGGCGCCGCCGATCGCCATTGGTGTTGCGATACTGCGCTATCGCCTGTACGACATCGACCTGCTCATCAATCGCACCCTCGTCTACGGCGCGACGAGCGCCGCGATCGCGGCGACGTTCTTCGCGGGCATCGTCGCGCTCCAAGCGCTGCTTCGTCCGCTCACTTCGGGATCGGAGCTGGCGGTCGCCGCGTCCACGCTGATCTCCTTCGCGCTCTTCCAGCCGATCCGCCGTCGCGTGCAGGGTGCGGTCGACCGGCGCTTTGATCGATCCCGCTACAACGCTGCGATCACCCTTGACGCTTTTGCCGATCGCCTGAGCGACGAGGTCGACCTCGATGCGCTGCGTGCTGACCTGCTCGGCGCGGTGCGCCAGACCATGTCCCCCTCGCATGCGAGCCTATGGCTGCGCTCAGAGGGCTAGTCGAGAGAGCGCGTGTCGATTTAGGTCCGGGGTGTTCGTCGTCCATAAGTACGGCGGATACCGAACGACGAGAGGAGCGAAGATGAAATTCCTGATGCTTGTCTGCTGGGATGCCAAGAAAATGGACGCACAGACCGAGCCCGATCCGACGGACAAGCCGGCTGAGGAGAGCTTCCCGTGGCTGGACGACCTCCAGTCGCAGGGCCGCTGGATCACCGGTGACCAACTGGCTCCGCCGCGCCGGGCCCGCTCGGTCCGCGTCCGCGACGGGAAGGCGATCGTCACCGACGGTCCGTTCGTGGAAAGTAAGGAGGCGGTTGGCGGGTTCGACATCATCGAGTGCGGCAGCCTGGAGGAGGCCGTCGAGATCGCGGCCGGGCATCCTGTCGCCAAGACGGGGACGATCGAGGTCCGGCCGCTCTGGGGGAGCTGATCAGGACCCGAGTCGCTGGTCGATAGCGCCGCGCGACGTCACGTCCGCTTCTCGAAGACGGTAACCTCGACCGTCATCGTCCTCGACCGGAGCGCGCGCTTTGACACGCGCAGATACGCCTTGAAGCGGCGAACGTCTTCCAGGCCAACCAGACCTTCGAGATTCTCGCGGTGGTCTCGCAGATTCTGCTGCCATGCGTCGAGCGTCCGGAGATAATGCGAAATGTCGACCTGCCGAAGCTTCACGAGGTCGAACCCTGCCTCGTTCGCGAGGCCGAGCTCCTCCGCAAGCGTCCGGTAATTCGCGGTCTCCCCGAAGAGCTCATTGATGAACACCATCGCGCGGGACATCTCGGCGTGGCGAGGATGCGTGAAGTGAAGGTCCCGGATCACCATGAGTCCACCGACCCGGAGCATTCCGTACACCTTCGCGAAGTACGCGGCCAGATCCGAGAAGTGCCCTGTCGCCTCGTCGGCGTAGACCACGTCGAAGCTACCGTCAGGCTCGTATTCGCGCCAGTGACAGAGGACGACCGCGGCCTCGACGCGACTATCTGCGATGCGCTCCGCTGCTCCTCGGTATTGGCCTTCCGCCACCGTGAGTCCGACCCCGCTGACGCCATATCGCTTGCAGAGGTAGACCAGAGGACCGCCCCAGCCGCAGCCGACGTCGAGGATCCGCTGGCCCCGCTGCAGGCGCATCAGTGCGGCCAGAAAATCAAGCTTCTCCTCCTGCGCTTCGTTCACCGAGGTCGCGTGGTCCCAGAGAAGGCCGGAATACACGTGCCAAGCTCCGCCGAGCACGGGATAAAAGAACTCGACGGGGCGCTCGTAATGGCTTCCAACACGCGCCGCCTCGTCGGCGGTCGCGTAGCGGCGGTACATCCGGTGACCGGTCGCGGCCGCCACGTCAGTACCCGCCCCTGCGGAGCAGGCTCGCGAACACGATCTCTTTGTGCGTCGGCTCGGTGCCCTCGACGAGCGCGGTGTGGCGCGCGTCGCGGAAGAGTTTCTCGACCACGCTCTGCCCGGTGTATCCGACGCTGCCGAGCATCAACGACGCTGCCTCGGTCACACGCATCACCATCTGCCCCGCGTAGAGCTTCGCGATGCTCGCCTCTTTGTTGTGCTCGCCACCTTGGTCGTATTTCAAGGCCGAGAGGTATACGAGCGCACGAGCCGCGGCGATGTCCGCTTCCATCTCCGCGATCCGGAAGCGATAGTCCTGCAGCTTGTGGAGCTTGTCTCCGTACAACATGCGCTTGCCGCCAAAGGACAGGACCTCGTCTCGCGCACGACGGGCTACTCCCACGGCGATCGCGGCAATGGTGGTCCGCGACTGCGAAAGGCTGTCGTTCATCAGACGGAGGCCTCGTCCCTCGTCGCCGATCCGCTGCGATTCGGACACCACGACGTTCGTGAGCTCGAGCGGCGAAAGATCCATCGACCGCAGCCCCAGCGTCGGCCAGCGTTCGCCGATCCGAACGCCGGGTTGATCCGTTGGGACGAGAAACCAAGTCATCGCGTCTGACGACCGCCCCTCGCGGGTGCGAGCGACCACGATCACGCGGCTGGCGTGACCGAGGTTCGAGCTGTATTCCTTCCGGCCGTTGAGGACGTAGCCGGCTGAGCACCGTTCGGCGTGCGTCTCGAGGCTGAGAAGGTCGCTGCCCGCTCGCAGTTCAGACGCCGCAAACGACGTCACGACCGGTTTGGCCATTAGGGACGGGCGGAGCTCCGAGCGGGTCGCGTCGCCGACAAGGGTGAGGACGAGCCGGTTCAGGAAGACGGACAAGGTGATTAGGCTCGCGATCGCGGCGCAACCGTAGCCAAGCTGCTCTCCCGCCAGGCAGAACGTGACTAGATATGGCGGTCGAGGCGCGTCGTCACCGCGGAAGAAGGGTTCGCTGAAGCCCTGCTCGCAGAACTTCGCGTACACGTCCAGCGGCATGGTGCCGAGGCGATCGTGCTCGAGGGCGATCGGAGTGATCTCCTGGGCGACGAAGGCACGAAGCGCCCCGACATACTTCTGCTGTTCCGGGGTCGTCGTGAAGGCGAACACGAGGTCGGGATTCTAGGGTGGGCGCGATATCGGGCGTACAGTCCGGCCGCAATGGATGAGCGCCGCTCGCCGGGCGGGCCGTCGCTGCAAGCCGGGCCCGTCATGCGCGAGGAAGAGCGGAAACAGGTGACGGTGGTCTTCGCCGACCTGACGGGATCGACGGCGTTGGCCGAGCGCCTCGACGCCGAGGATCTCCGCTCCATCCTCACGTCCTTCTTCAATGCGCTCGCGAGCGTGATCCAGCGCTACGGCGGCACGGTCGACAAGTACGCGGGCGACGCCGTGATGGCTGTCTTCGGCGCTCCACTGGTACACGAGGACGACGCTGAGCGCGCGGTTCGCGCGTCGCTCGACATGCAAGAAGCGATCGCGGAACTGAACAAGAACTTGGAGCGGGACCGCGGTGTGCGGCTCGCATTGCGTGTCGGCGTGAACACCGGTGCCGTCGTCGCGGGACCGATCGCCGGCACGGTGCAGTCCGCTTATACGGTCGTCGGCGACGCGGTGAACACCGCGCAGCGGCTGCAATCGGCGGCGCCGCCGGGCGGGATCCTGGTGGGTCCGATCACCCGCCGGCTTGCGGATCGTGCGTTCAGCTTCGAGCGGCTGGAGCCGCTCCGGGTGAAAGGCAGGACCGAGCCGGTCGTCGCCTTCAGGGTCGTCGGCCCGCGCGCGTCTCCGCGTGAGACGCCGCCACTCCGTTCGCCGCTCGTGGGCCGCGGCGCGGAGCTTGCGGCGCTCCTCGGAGGGGTAGATGCGGTCGCTCGCGGCGAAGGACGCATCGCGCTCATCACCGGCGACGCGGGCCTAGGGAAATCTCGGCTCCTCGCCGAGGTCAAGCGGGCGCGAAGCGGAGACGTCGTCTGGGCTTTGGAAGGCCGCGCCCTCTCGATCACCCAGGGCATGAGCTACGGACCGTTCATCGAGATCGCCCGTCGCGACGCTCGCATCGCCGATGACGAACCGGAGGCGGCGAGCGCTCTCAAATTCGAGCGACGGATCCGTGACCTTTTCGGCGAGGAGGCCGACAGCGTCGTTCCGTTTCTCGCGTCGCTGGTCGGCCTACCGCTGCGCGGCGAGCTCGCCGAGCGGATCCGGTACCTCGACGCGCAGGCAATCGGACAGCAGATCTTCGCGAGCGCACGCCGCTACGTCGCGCGGCTCGCGGCCGAACGGCCGGTCATCCTCATCTTCGAGGATTGGCACTGGGCCGACGAGTCATCAGCCGCGCTGCTCGAGCACCTTCTGCCGCTCGTCGAGACTGAGCGCCTCGGTATCTGCGTGGCGAGCCGGCCCGACAATGGCGAGGGCGCGGTCGCGCGACTCCGAGAGCGAGGGGAGCGCGATCACGCCGCGCGATTTATCGAGGTGCGCCTCGCGCCACTCGCCGGGAGCGACAGCGAACAGCTCGCGCGCAACCTGCTCGCCAGCAAGGAGATCCCGCCAGACCTGGGTGCCTTGGTGCTCGCGAAGGCCGAGGGCAACCCGTTCTTCGTCGAAGAGCTCATGCGCACCCTCATCGACCTCGGCGCGATCGTCTACGACAGGCAGCGTGCCGGGTGGCGCACGACTGATGCGCTGGAACGGATCACGATCCCCGACACGGTGCAGGGTCTTCTCGTCGCGCACATCGATCGGCTCGACGAAGACGTGAAGCAGGTGCTCAAGGTCGCCTCGGTCATCGGCCGCGCATTCCTCTATCGCCTACTCAGCGTGCTGGCGAGGGCGGCGGAAACCCTCGACGTGGCGCTCGCCGAGCTCCAGCACGTTGACCTCATCCGTGAGAGGAGCCGCATCCCCGAGCTCGAGTACATTTTCAAACACGCCCTGGTCCACGACGCGGCGTACGAGAGCATCCTGTTGCAGCGCCGGAAGGAGCTGCACGCGCTCGCGGGCGAGGCAATCGAGCGGCTCTTCACGGAGCGCATTGAAGAGTTCTACGGGGTCCTCGCGTACCACTTCGCGCGGGCGGAGCGTTGGGAAAAAGCGCAGGACTACCTATTCAAAGCCGCGGAGCGCGCCGAGAAGATCGCCGGGGACGCCGAAGCCCTCGCCCATTACCGGCAGGCGGTCGCCGCGTACGCGAAGGCGTTCGGCGATCGCTGGGATCCCCTTCAGCGCGCAACGATCGAGCGCCGTATGGGCGAGGCCATGTTCCGGCGCGGCCACTACCTCGAGGCTGGCGAGTATCTGGATCGCGCGCTCGCGCTCCTCGGATTGCCGATGCCACGGACGTCCCGAGGCGTCCGACTCGCCCTCGTCCGCGAACTGCTCCGCCAGGTCGGGCACAGACGGCTTCCCCGCCTGTTCGTCGGGCGTCGGCACGACCCAGCTCCCGAGGAGTGGGCGCGCGCGCTAGAGGTATCCGGGTGGATCGACTGGTTCGCCCAGCCAGAGCGTCTCGCGCTCGATGCCGCCCGGCTGTTGAACCTCGCGGAGGCCAACCACTACTCGCTCGGGATCGCGTATGGGTCAATGGGCCTGGGCGTGATGTGCGACGCGTTCGCGCTAACCAAGATCGCTAGCGGCTACTACCGCCGCGCGGTCGAGGTCGCGGAGCGAATCGACCATCCGCTCGCGATCGGCCTCGCCTACAGCGGGCTCGGCTACCACGAGCACCATGCCCTCGGTGACAGCGCGGCCGCGCTCGGCCACTACCACGTAGCCATCGAGGCGTACCGCTCGGCCGGCGACGTCCGATGGACGCAGCCCGCGACTCAGTTGAGCGGCATGTTGTGCTTCCAGGGCGACTTCGACGCGTCGCTCGCGCTCGGCCACGAGATCGCGAAGGCCGGCGACGACATCGGCGGCAACGAGGTAAAGGTCCGAGGCTGGCTCTCGCTCGGGAGCGCCTACGCCCGGGCCGGAGATCTCGCCGCTGCTGAGGATTACCTGCGCCGCGCGATCGAGCTCGCGCGAGTCGTTCCGAATTACCAGTCGATCGTCGCGAGTGCGGGATACCTCGGCGAGTGTCTGGTGCGGGGCGAGCGGATCGACGAGGCCGTCACGGTGCTCGAAGAAGCGGACGGGATTGTGCGCAAGCTGCGCCTCCGCACGCGCAGCGCGACCGCGACACGGAACGCGCTCGCCCAGGCCTACCTCGCGGCGGCGGAGCGAGGCGATCGCGAACGCTGGTTCGCCAAAGCCCGAAACGCGACGCGGGCAGCCCTAGCTCACGCGAAGCTCGATCGCGAGGCGTTGAGTGGGGCCTATCGCTGGTCCGGCAGCTACGCTTGGCTGCGCGGAGACCGCGCCGAGGCACGCGAGTGGTGGGACCGCAGCGCAGCCGTTGCGGAGTCGCTTGGCGGTCGCCCCGATCTCGAACTAACTCGCCTGGAGCGCAACCGTCTTGAGCGCACCTGATCAGATAGGCACCGAAGGGTTGTCCGTCATCGAATGGCTGCTCGACTCGGACCCGGCGATTCGCTGGCAGGCGATGCGCGATCTGAGCGATGCGTCGGCCGACCAGGTCGCCGCGGAGCGCGCCCGCGTTGCCACCGAAGGCTGGGGCGCGCGGCTGCTGGCTCTCCGGCGGGAGGATGGCCTGTGGGACACGGGCACGCCGGAGACGGAGTTTGTCTCGTTGCTCGCCCTGTTGATGCTCCGCGACATGGGCCTCGACGCTTCGAGCGAGGAGGCTCGGAAAGCGATAGGGCTCGTCCGCATGAACGCGACGTGGCACTCGCGTGGCCCATGGCACGGCACACCGCTGCTCGCGGGCGAGGTCGAGCCGTGCATCAACGGACGCGTAGTGGCGGTCGGCGCGTACTTCGCCCAGGACGTGACAGGCATCGTCGAGCGGCTGCTCGGCGAGCAGATGGCCGATGGCGGGTGGAACTGCGAGCAGGAGAATGGCTCGACCCGCGGATCGTTCCACACGACGATCAACGTCCTCGAGGGCCTTCTGGAGCACCAGCGCGCAACTGGCGGCTCGGCCGAGGTGACCGCGGCGCTTGAGCGAGGGCAGGAATACCTGCTCGAACGCCGGATGCTGCGCCGGCTGTCGAGCGGCGAGCTGATCGATAAGGCCTTCACACTCTTCTCGTTTCCGACCGGCTGGCACTACGACGCGTTGCGCGGGCTCGACTACCTGCGCGAAGCGGGCGTGACGCCCGATGCGCGGGTGGCCGAGGCCATCGAGCTGGTCCGCTCCAAGCGTGACGCCGAGGGCCGATTCCCGCTCGAGAACCCGCACAAGAGCGAAATGGTCAACGCCCGCCTCCGCGATCTCGAGTTCGGCATGGACGAGCGCGAAGGCCGGCCCAGCC
>JALYLL010000323.1 GCA_030774255.1 Chloroflexota bacterium
GACCGATCCCGAAGATGCCAACAAGGTCGTTGACGAGCCCGTAGGTCGGGTGGAACACCCAGAAGAAGATCGCTGCCGCCGCGACGAACGAGGTGACGTACGGCAGGTAGTAGATGGTCCGGTAGATACCCCGGCCGCGCATTTTCTGGAACAGCAGGTACGCGAGCACCAGCGAGAGGGCGATCTCGAGAGGGACGGTGAAGATGACGAACGTGAACGTCGTGGAGAGCGACCGCCAGAAATCAGGGCTGCGGATCGAGTTGTCGTAGAGCCAGTCGGAGTAATTGCCGAATCCGCGGAAGGCGCCCTGGACCACGTCCCACTTGAACAGTGACATGTAGAAGGCAGCGATCGCGGGGAAGATCTGGAAGACACCGAGGATCACGACCGCCGGTAAGAGGAAGAGCCAGGCTTGGATCGCCTCGATCGGAAGCCGACGGCGAGGCGACGCGCGGACGTTCGCGGGGATGACCTCGGCCGCCACCGGCTGCGATGATAGGCGAGCGGTGCCGATCTACGACTACCACTGTGATCACTGCGGTCATTCCTTCTCTCAGGTGCAGTCCTACAAAGACCAGCCCTTGGAGAAATGCCCGAACTGCGGGAAGAAACCGCGCCGCCTGATCTCCCCATCCGCGGTCGTGTTCAAAGGTTCGGGCTGGTACAAGACGGACAGCCGCCCGGCCGAGAAGAGCGAGACGAAGTCAGAGACGAAGTCCGAGAGCAAGGCCGAAACGAAGTCGGATGCCAAGTCCGACGTGAAGGCGAAGCCGAAGGCAGAGGGCTCTCCGAAGAGCGAGGCGTCATCCTAGCCCGCGACGTTGCGCGCGCCCGAGCGGTCATCGTGAGCTTCGCCGACGACGACTGTCCCTTCCTCGCCGGCGCGGTCGCGTACCAGATCTTCTTCGCCCTCATCCCGCTTCTGGCGCTCCTCGTCGGGATCCTCGCGTTCGTCTACGGCGCGGATCGCGCCGAGCGCGATCTGGTCCAGATCATTCGCGACATCTACCCGTCGGCCACCTCGCAGGAGACCCGGATCGCGCACGAGCTCGTGCAGGGACGCGCTCTCTCTCTATCCATCGGCGTGGTCGGCACACTCTTTTCGACGATGGCGATCCACGGCGCGCTCGATCGCGCGCTCGCCCCCATCCTCGGTCGGGAGGGCCGCCGGACGTTCGTTCGCGGCCACCTGGAGGCGGCCGGGTTCGTCGCCGCGCTCGCCGTCGTAGCGATCGCCTCGTTCGGCTTTTCCTTCGGGACCGCGGCGGCCTCGGACCTCCTCGTCTCCGCCGGCTTTGGCGGGTTGGTGACGGTCGCGGTGCAGGTGCTCTCGCCATTTGCGGGTCTGGCCATCGGCTTCGTGTTCTTCTTTCTCGTGTACCAGGCGATCCCTCGACACGGCATGTCGCGGCGGGCGGCGGCCGAGGGCGCACTGGTATCCGCCGTGCTGTGGGAGGTTGCCAAGCTGGCGTTCGCCTACTTCACCCGAGCGCTCGCGCTGTTCGCGGCCTACGGGGCGCTCGCGTTCGCGGCGGGGCTTCTTACCTGGATCTACGTCACAGCACTCATCATCTTGTTCGGTGCGGAGGTCATGAAGACGCGTGGAGCGGCTTGAGGCGTTCGCGAGCCGGTTCATCGAGGGTTGGAGCGCCCGCCTTTTCGGGGCGAAGCTCCAGCCGGTGCAGATCGCCAAGCGCGTGATCCGCGCGATGGAATCGCACCAGACGATCTCTCTGAGCAAGACCTTCGTTCCGAACTCGTACGTCGTCTCGCTATCGCCCTCGGACTTCGAGGGGTTCGAGCAGTACCGCCGCAGCCTCGAGCAGGATCTCTCCGAGGCCGTGCTCGGTGCGGCGCGCGACAGAAACTACACGCTGCTCGCGTACCCGACGGTGGAGATAGAGCGCGACGAAGATCTGCCGCCCGGCGACATGCGGGTCTCGTGCGCGCTCGTCGATGCGTCCGGCGACGAGGTGTCGCCCGATTCGAAGGCGCTCGGCGCCGTCGAGGCGGGTCACACGATGGTCCTGGACCGGGACAAACTGCTCCGCGAAAAGCCGCGTGCGCCGAAGGCCGCGATCACGATCCGCGAAGGCGACGAGCGCCGCGACATCGTCCTCGGTTCCGACCCGCTCGCGATCGGGCGCGACCCGCAGAACGACATCACGCTCGACGACCGCCGCGTGTCGCGGAAGCACGCCGAGATCCGCCTGCGTCTCGGTCGGTACACGCTATATGACCTGCAGAGCACGAACGGCACGTATGTGAATGGCCGGCGCATCGCCGAGGTCGTGCTCGCCGACGGAGACCGTCTTTCGATCGGCGGTGTCGAGCTCCAGTTCCGCGCAAGCGACTAGCCGATGGAGATCACATTCGCGGTCCTCCTCTGGGCCGTCCGAATCGCATTTCTCGTCCTTCTCTATCTCTTCCTGATCCGTGTCTTCAGCTCGCTGCAGCGCTCGCTCGCGAACGAGAACGCCGTGGCGGCGCGGCCCACCGGACTCGCCCACCTCGTCGTCCAGCGCACGGTCCGCGGCGCGCCCCGCGTCGGGGACCGTCTGCCCCTTCGCGCGGTGAACGCGCTCGGCCGGGACGCGGGGAACGACATCGTGATCAACGACGAGGCGGCGTCCGCGCGGCACGCGCTCGTCGAGTTCGCCGACGGGGAATGGTGGGTCGAGGACGCCGGAAGCACGAACGGGACGGTCGTGAACGGCGCGGTTGTGCGATCGCGCGAGCGTCTGCAGTACGGCGACGAGCTCGCCATCGGCCGCGTCGCGCTTAGGCTCGAGCAGTGATGCGTGCCGAGGCGGCGGTGCCCCTCGGGCGCGCGCGCTTCACCGAGCTTTCCCTGCTTGTCTGGGTCGCCACCTTCGCGATCACCGGTTTCGTCGCGGTCCTCGCGACGGAAACGTCGTCCTTCAGTCCGACGGCGGTGGTCGTGCCGGTGGTCTTCCTCGCGCTCATGCTGGCGCTGCACATCTTCCTCGTCAGCATCCGGTTCCGTGGCGACCAGATACTCATGCCCCTCGCCGCCGGGCTCACCGCGATCGGGCTGATTCTGGTCCAGCGGCTCGCGTCCGACCTTCTGCTGCAGCAGCTCTCGTGGTCGATCATCGCCGCCGGCGCCTTCGCGGCGACGATCGTGGTGCCGCGCGACCTGACCGCGCTGGCGCGGTTCAAATGGACGTGGGCGCTCCTCGGAATCCTCCTTCTCGTCGCGCCGCTCCTTCCCGTCATCGGCCGCGAGATCAACGGGGCGCGGATCTGGATCAAGGTCGGACCGGGGAGCATCGAGCCGTGGGAGGCCGTGAAGATCCTCCTCGTGATCTTCTTCGCCGCGTACCTCGAGGAATATCGCGAGGTCCTCTCGCACTCGCAGCGCCGCATCGGTCCGTTCCCGGTGCCGCCGGTGCCGTACCTCGTGCCGATCGTCGCCATGTGGCTCATCGCGATGCTCGTGATGATCTTCGAGAAGGACATGGGCGCGACGATCCTTTTCTTCGGGCTCTTTCTCGCCATGCTCTTCCTTGCCACCGGCGAGACGTTCTACGCGCTGATCGGTCTCGTCCTCCTCATTCTCGGCGGGATCGTCGCATACCAGGTGTTCGGCCACGTGCAGGCGCGCGTCGATACGTGGCTCCGGCCGTTCGATGAAGACCTCCGCTTCGGGACGGGTTACCAGCTCGTGCAGGGGCTCTACGCGCTCGCGAACGGGGGGCTGTTCGGGGCCGGTCTCGGAAACGGAATGCCCGACCGGATCCCGGTCGTGTGGAGCGACTTCGTCTTCGACGCCTTCGCCGAGGAGGCCGGACTCGCCGGTGCGCTGGCGCTGCTGGCCCTCTATCTGGTGTTCCTGTACCGGGGGATGCTGATCGCGCTCCGCGCGCCGACGATGTTCCTTCAGCTGCTCGCGGCGGGCCTCTCGTTCATCATCGCCCTGCAGACGCTCGTCATCGTCGGCGGGAACCTCCGGCTCATACCGCTCACCGGCATCACCCTTCCGTTCGTGGCGTACGGCGGCTCGTCGCTCGTGACGAACTGGATGCTCGTGGGGCTCCTGATGCGCGTCTCGCAGGTATCGAGCCGCATGCGGGGCGGGGGAGGGCCGGCATGACGTCGCCAATCAGCGCCAACATTCGCGCCCTCACGCTCACCCTCGCTCTGGCGTTCCTCGTGACGTCGATCGGCGCGGCGTACTGGACGGTCCTTGCGTCGGACCAGCTTGCGAACGACCCATTCAACCCGCGCCTGATCGCCGCGACGAACGGCCGGGCACGCGGCGCGATCGTCGACCGCAACGGCGCGCCGATCGCGACGAGCGACAAGACCGACACGGGCTTCTCGCGGTCCTACAAGGACAAGACCCTCGCGCAGGTCGTCGGTTACGCGTCGTCGAAGTTCGGGCTCTCGGGAATCGAGGCGGCGTACGCCGAATCCCTCATCGGCCAGGATCCGGCCGACCCCGTCTCGATTTGGAAGGCGCGCTACCTCGGCGATCGCAGTCCAGCCGGCCAGGTGGTGCTCGGGATCGATCTCAAGATCCAGAAGGCCGCCGCGAACGCTCTCGGAGGTCGGAAGGGCGCGATCGTGGCTCTCGATCCGCGGACCGGAGAGATCCTCGCATCGGTCAGCGTCCCGAGCTACGACGCGAACCAGATCGTCGATCCATCGAAACAGGACGCGGCGTTCGACCAGCTGAATCACGACGCGGGTCGCCCGCTCCTGAATCGCGTGTCCCAGGGCCTGTACCCGCCCGGTTCGGTCTTCAAGGTCGTCACGGGTGCGGCCGCGCTCGAGTCGGGCTTCGATCCCACGAAAAAGCTGCGCGTGGACGACCCGTACCAGGCCGACAAGTCGTGGGGCGACTACTTCGTGCGCTCGTCGTCACGCGCGCACGGCCTGTTCGACATGTCCGACGGCTTCCGGCTTTCCGAGAACATCTACTTCGCCCAGGTCGGTCTTCAGATCGGCGCTGCGAAGCTGACCGATTACGCGAGGCGATTCGGGATCGGCTCAACGCCGACGCTGGATCTTGCCGCGGCGAAGGGCCAGCTCTCGGACTCTGGCTCGATCGACCGGCCGACCCTCCTCGCCGACACCTCATACGGACAGGGTGAGCTCCTCGTCTCGCCGCTCCAGATGGCGCTCGTGTACGCGGCGATCGCCAACGGCGGGGTCATGCCGACCGCCCACTACGCGACGGAGGTTCGCGACGCCGACGGCCACGTCATCCGTCAGATCGCACCCGGCCCGGTCGGCCAGATCATCTCGCCCGCAACCGCGAAGACCCTGACGACCATGTTGGTCGGCGCGGTCGCCGGCCCCGGGGCATTTGCGTTCGGCGCAAAGATCCCGGGAGTCGATGTCGCAGGAAAAACAGGAACAGCCGAAAACCGCCCAGGCGAGCTTCCCCACGGCTGGTTCGTTGGCTTCGCCCCAGCAGCGAATCCGACCGTGGTCGTCGCCGTCATCGTTGAGAACGCGGCCGATGGGGGAGTCACTGCAGCCCCACTCGGAGGCCAGGTGATGCGGGCCGCACTAGGCAAATAGCACAGGGCCCGCCGGGCGGCGGCGGGTGGCACGGGGGAGCGGGTTGTGCGCGAGCCGCTCACCGGCCGCGTCGCGACGACTCGCGGGATTGACGCGGGCGGAGCGGACCGGTAGGCGAGCGCGCGACCCCGACCCCGGGACAGGACCCGCCGCGGCCCGGAGAAGCCCGACGGAACTGCCCGGGTCGCGGGCCCGTATATGAACTTAGGGTCCTCATACGTTGTTCTCTAGGCAACCCTGATACTTCTAATGGCGGCCGCGGAAACTCAACGAAGAGGGGTAAGCAGCACGGTGGAGAAAGCTCTCGCGGCGAAGGTCAACGGCGTGGTCGAGAACGTCGAGCGGGTGATTTTCGGCAAACACCACGAGATCGAGCTCGCACTGGTCGCACTTCTCTGCCGCGGCCACATCCTCGTGGAGGACGTCCCCGGCACCGGGAAGACAGTGCTGGCCAAGGCCCTCGCGAGGTCGCTCGGGTGCTCCTTCCGTCGCATCCAGTTCACGCCGGACCTCCTGCCGTCGGACGTGACCGGCGTCTCGATCTTCAACCAGCAGACCAACAAGTTCGAGTTCCGGCCTGGACCGGTCATGAGCCAGGTGGTCCTGGCCGACGAGATCAACCGCGCGACGCCGAAGACCCAGTCGGCACTTCTTGAGTCGATGGACGAGCACCAGGTGACGGTCGACGGCACCACGTATCAGCTGCCGGAGCCTTTCCTGGTGATGGCGACGCAGAACCCCATCGAGTACGAGGGCACCTTCCCGCTTCCGGAGGCGCAGCTCGACCGATTCTTCATGCGCATCCAGCTCGGCTACCCGACGAGTCGTGAGGAGATCGCCATCCTCGACGCGCAGCGGATCATCCACCCCCTCGAGACAATCGATCAGGTCCTGTCTTCCGAAGAGCTCCTCCGGGCGCAATCGGCCACGCGGGAGATCCATCTCGCCGAGTCCGTGAAGAAGTACGTGGTGGACGTCGTCACCGCGACGCGGTCGCACCCCGACGTCTACCTCGGCGCCTCACCTCGCGGATCGCTCGCGCTGTCGCGTGCGGCGCAGGCCTTCGCGTCGATGAACGGCCGCGACTACGTCGTGCCGGACGACGTGAAGGGCCTTGCGGCCCCGACCCTCGCCCACCGGCTCATCCTTCAGCCGCAGGCGCGGCTCAAGGACCTCGCGGCGACGACGGTCATCGCCGAGATCCTGGCCTCGGTCCCGGTCGAGTCGACCTCGGCTCAAGCGCTGCGGGCCTAGGCCCTTGAACCCCTGGCGCTTCGCAGTCCTGTGGCTCGTCCTCTTCGTCGTCGCCGTGTCGACGGGGGTCGAGCTCCTGTCGTATCTCTCGTATCTCGTGCTGTTCGTGTTCATCGCGATGTCGGTCCTCTCCCGACTCACGCTCGAGGGCCTTTCGGTGAAGCGAACGGTGGGGCAGTCGTATGCGCACCTCGGCGACACGATCGAGCTCGCGTACGAGCTCACCAACGACCATGCGCTCGGAAAGCTCTGGCTCGAGGTGTTCGAGAAGTCGAACTGGCCCGAGCCGTTGCCGGGTCGCGTGCTGTCCATCGGCGGACGCAAGACGCGCAAGTGGAAGGTGCTCGCCAAGGCCCAGCGTCGCGGTCGTTTCCGGCTCGGTCCGATCGTCCTGCGAAGCGGCGACCCGTTCGGGCTCTTCGCGACCGAGGCGCGCATTCCGTCCGAGGCGCTCCTACTCGTCTATCCCCGAGTGGTGCAGCTCCCGTTCTGGACGCTCCCGGGGTCGTTGCTCGAAGGCAACGTCCTTACGGGGCAGCGCTCACTGCAGTCGACGTCGATGGTCATGGGCATTCGCGAGTACCGCCCGGGCGACGCGATGAACCGCATCCACTGGCCGTCGTCGGTGCGGCACCGCCGGCTGCACGTCAAGGAATTCGAGCTCGACCGGACCGCGGATCTCTGGATCTACCTCGACCTGGACGCGCGCTGGCATCACGGAGACGGTGAGGACTCGACCGAGGAGCGCGCGGTCACGGTCGCGGCCTCGGTCGTGCGCAAGGCACTCGACGGTCACCGGAACGTCGGCCTCGTCACGAACGGCAATCGCGCGGAAGTGCTGCACCCCGACCGGGGCACGAAACAATTCGGCAAGCTCATGCAGTACCTCGCAGAGGTGCATGCCGGCGGTACGCGCACTCTCCAGGAGACCCTCGTCGAGACGCTCCCGCGTCTGCGGCGCGGCGCGTCATGTCTATTGATCACGCCTTCGCTCGATCGCGCCTGGGTCCGGCCCGCGAGCTCGCTCCGTGAGACCGCGATCGCGACGCAGGCCGTGATCGTCAGCCCGCCCTTCGACCTCGATGAGCGCGACCGGGCGCGCCGCAGGGCGATCCTGGGCGAGCTCGCCGTTGCGGGCGTTCCCGCGGCGCACCTCGCGGCCGGCGCCCCGATCGAGGAGCTCTTCCACGAGTCGACGGCGGCGATCGCATGAAGCGTTTGGGGGGCTTGGCCCCCCAGCCCCCAGGCGGTATGGCAGCGTACCTGCGGCGCACGCTCGGCTCGCTGTTCCCGCCCGTCGACGGCAAGAAGCTGCGTTTCCGCGGCGGATGGTTCGCGCTCCCGATTTACCTCGTGGTGGTCTCGATGTACCCGCTATCGCTGCAGCACGCCGACTGGGTCGAGACCAGCGAGCAATTTTGGTGGATCGCGATCACCGGCGTGCTCGTCGGGACCCTCATTGGGAACGGACGGATGCGCTTTCCGCGAGCGATCTTGGCCGGCTCGACGCTCGGGATGCTCATGATCACCCTCTCGACGACGTTCGCTTCCACGGGCGGGTCCAGCTTCGCCGACAAGCTGGAGCACCTCGCGATCCTCGTGAACAACTGGATCACGCAGGTGCTCGCTGGTGAGGCGGCCAGCGATCCCACCGTATTCGTTCTCTTCCTGGGGGCGTCGGTGTGGTGCGCGACGTTCGTCGGCTCATTCATCCTCGCGCGGAACGGTCGCATCTGGGACGCCGTCATCTTCAACGGGGCGTGTCTTGTCATCAACGTGTCGGTCGCGCTCACGAACCTGTATCCCGACCTCATCGTGTTCACGCTCGCTGTTCTTGTCCTCCTCGTGCGGATCCACATCGTGAATCTGCAGGAGCGCTGGACGAAGCAGAACATCGTGCCCTCGGGCGAGATGGACTGGCGTCTTCTCCGAGGTGGGCTGACTTGGACGACGGTGCTCGTGATCATGGCACTCGTCACGCCGCGTGTCGGCGCGGCCGAGGTCTTGAACGGCGCGTGGAGCACGTTCGAGGGTCCGTACCACAGCGTCGAAGCAGAGTGGCAGCGATTCTTCGCCGGCGTATCGGGACCGAGCCGGCTGCGCGGCGTCTCGTTCTCCGATTCCATCCGCCTGGGGCAGGCGCCGAACCTCGGCGACCGCGTGATCATGACCGTCGAGGCGCCGGAGGGGCACTTCTGGCGCGCGGTGACATACGACTTCTATACCGGTGCGGGCTGGCGCACGACTGAGAGCGACAAGGCCGACAAGATCGCGCTACCCACGACCGACCGCGAGACGTTCCAGGCCACCTTCGACATCATCGTTCCGCACTCGAACATCCTCTTCGCGGCGAACGAACCGCAAAAAGTGGACGTGCCGTACCAGTTCTATACGGGGGCGGACAAGAGCTATTCGACGTCGCTCCATGCGCTGAACCGCTCGCAGGCCGCCGGCACGTATACGGTGACGAGCCTGGTCTCGGTCGCCGATAAACAAACGCTGCGGAAGGTCGCGCCGACGTATTCCGACTACCTCAAGTCGAAATATCTGCAGCTGCCTTCGACGCTGCCTCAGCGCGTGAAGACGCTCGCGCACCAGATCATGGACAACATCCCGAACGCGTACGACCGGGCCGAGGCGCTCGAGAGCTTCCTGCGCAGCCCGCCGTTCTCGTACTCGCCGCAGGTGAAGCCGACGCCTCCGGGCAAGGACCCCGTGGACTACTTCCTGTTCGACCTCAAGCAGGACTTCTGCGAGTACTTCGCATCGGCGATGGTCGTCATGCTTCGCGAGGAGGGCATCCCGGCGCGCCTCGTCGAAGGATTCACGACCGGTACGTACGACAGCGCGAGCAACGCGTGGGTCGTCAAAGAGCAGGATGCGCACGCCTGGGTCGAGGCGTACTTCCCGGGGTACGGCTGGATCGAGTTCGAGCCGACCCCGTCGCAGCCGCCCTTCGCCCGCCCCGACGCATCTTTGAACACCGGCTCGAATTCGGGCGACGGCACCGCCTCAGGCGGCACGAGCTCCGATCCGAACGATCCCAATCGTCCGAACCGCGCCGAGGACGAGCTGAATCAAGGCGACGGCGGCGGAGCCTTCAGCGGAGACACCGTCGTCGCCGCCGTGCGCGCGATCGATCCGCGGCCGGCGCTCGCCTTCCTCGGCCTCCTGTTGTTGTTGCTCGCGTTTGCGGTCGCGCGATTCAACTGGCGCTTCCGGCGCTACGGTCCGATCGAGTCGGCGTGGGGGAAAACGAGGCTTCTCGCCAGCTACGTCGGATATCCGGCGCACCCCTCGCAAACGACCTATGAGTTCGCGAGCTCGCTCGGCGCGGCGATACCGGAGACGCACGATCCGGTGCAGAGCCTCGCGCGGGCGCGCGTCCTCGAGCAGTACTCGGCGAACGGAGCCGACGAAGATCAGCGGGACGCGGCCGAGACCGCATGGCACCAGGTCGCGTCGGCGATGCTCACGCTCCTGCCCGGTCGAATCCTCCGCTTCTTCACGCACCTCTGGCGCTGACCGCGGACCACCCGAACATCGCGCGCGTCCGGGCGTACGCCGCCGCGCGAGGTGCTGAGCTCCAGGTGAAACGTTTCGCCGCGACCACGCGCACGGCGCAGGACGCGGCGCGGGAGATCGGCACGGAGGTCGAGCGGATCGTGAAGTCCCTTGTTTTCGTGAACGCGGCTGAGCCGGTCGTGGCGCTCTGCTCGGGGCGAGTCCGCGTTGACGAGAAGCTCCTCGCCGCGGCTCTGGGCGCGCCGAGCGTTCGCCGCGCCACCGCCGAGGAGGCCAAGACGTTCACCGGCTACGCGATCGGCGGTGTCCCCCCGTTCGCGCACGAGCGGCCATGTCGCGTGATCGCCGACGAGGGACTGCTCGAATTCGATGAGGTCTGGGCCGCGGCGGGGTTGCCGGATGCGGTGTTCCCGGTCGCGCCGAAGGAGCTCGTCCGGATCGCCGACGCTGAGGTCGCGCGGTTCGCCTCTTAGAAGAGGTAGCGCGTCACCGTGCGCGGGAACCCGCGGACGTCCCACGCCAGGACCTTCGTCGGCGTGAGCACGTAGCCTCCATTGTCCCACTGCTGCGGCTTCGGCCGGTACTTGTACAGGCGACCGTACTTCGCGCCGTATTGCTTGGTGATGCGCTCCGACGTCGGACGCTCTACCGTCGGCACGCGGCTCGCGCGTCCTTCGACCATCACCGCGGTCGTTCCGGACTCGGCGCTCATGGCGATCCGCGGCTCGCGCGCGACGTTTCGTGCCCACTTCGTGTCCTCGCCGCCCTCGAAGTACCAGCGGTCGTCGATCCACGCGCCCCACTGCCCGACGAGATGCGGCTTGCCATCGGGATCGATGGTCACGAGCCAGTACGACTTCGCGCTCTCGAGCATCCTTCGCGTCGCGGCCCACGGCAGCATCCCGCGCTGGGTCTTCGGGACGCCGTAGCCCTTCGGCATGCGCGGGCGGGTCGCCCGTGGGGCCCCCGCCCCATCAGGGGCCCCTGCCCCTGCGCTAGCGCTCTTCCTCTTCGTCGTCGTCAACGGCGTCGTCCGCCTCGAACTCATCCGAATAGAACCCGAGCTCCTCGGACTTGAACACGGTGACGAGAAAGTCCTCGCGCTCGGGATCGTGCGTCTGCACGAGCTCCTCGTCGATCTGATCGATCACCTGCTGCAGCTCGTCGTCCGTGAGGTCCACCTCGAGAAGCAGCGTGCCGTGCACCTCGAATCGACCGTAGTGCAGATCGATGCGCCCGACGCGGCGCGCGCCGCCGTAGATCGCGAAGATCTCGCTCGACTCGGTCCGGACGGTGCGTTCGAAGCGTGAGGATTCCATTGGTCGCGAGAGGGTACCTCTAGACCCCGAGCCGCGCCGTGCGCACCGCGTTGATGTCTTCGAACGCGCCAATGCGCGCGCGCACCTCGTCGGGGACCGCGTCGTCGAGCGTGAGGATCATGAGTGCCTCACCCCGCGGATGCAGACGTCCAACTTGCATCGACGAGATGTTCACGTTGTGCTCGCCGAGAAGCGTGCCCACACGACCGACGAGACCGGGCTTGTCCTGATGCTTGGTGAGAAGAAGGTGACCGTCCACCGGCACGTCGACCCAGAAGCCATCGATGAACACGATCCGCGGGTCGCCCTGCACGAGCGTTCCGGCGACCTCCGTCGATCCGACCTTCACCGAAAGCAGAGATGCGTAGCGTGCCGGCTCCGTCTCGCGACGCTCGGCGATGGCGAGGCCGCGCGAGCGCGCAAGGTCGAGCGCGTTCACGAGGTTGACGCGCTGCTCGCTGAACGTCTCGAGCACGCCCTTGACGGCTGCCGCCCGGAGCGGCTCCGGGTCGAGCTCGAGGACCGCGCCGCCGTATCCGAGCGCGAGCTGCGCGGGGCGGTCGTCGAGGAGCTGCGCCGTGAGCGAGCCGAGGCGCTCCGCGAGGCGGAGCCACGCCATCCCGCCGGCTTCGTCCGAGGGCGGGCGCGGGGCGTTGACCGCGTAGCGCGCGGGCTTGCCGTCGAGGACGTCGAGGATCTGCTCGACCACGTCCACGGCCACGTTGGTCTGCGCCTCGGTGGTCGATCCCGCGATATGGGGCGTGAGCACGGTGCGTGGCGCCTTCCGGATCGCGGCATCGGCCGGAAGGGGCTCCGTCGCGAAGACGTCGATCGCGGCGCCGGCGATCGTTCCCTTCTCGAGCGCGACCGCGAGCGCGTCGAGGTCGACGATCTCCCCGCGTGCCGCGTTTACGATCACGGCCGTCGGCTTCATCCGCCCGAGCGCCTCTGCACCGATGAGCCCGCGCGTCTTCTCGGTGAGGGGCACGTGCAGCGAGATGAGGTCGGCGGTCCGCAGCAGCTCGTCCAGCTCCACGAGCCGAGCGCCGGCCGCACGCGCGGATGCCTCCGTCGCGAACGGATCGTGCGCGATGACGCTCATGCCGAAGCCGCTCGCGCGGCGCGCGACCTCGCCGCCGACGCGCCCAACTCCGACCAGACCGAGCGTTTTGCCGCGGAGCTCGCGGCCGATGAACTTCGAGCGTGTCCACTCGCCGGCGCGAACGCTCCGGTCGGCGTCGACGACCCGGCGGAGGACTGCGAGCGCGAGCGCGAGGGTGTGCTCGGCGGCTGCGACGATATTTCCGAGCGGCGCGTTCACCACGTAAACCCCGCGGGCCGTCGCGGCGGGCACGTCGATGTTGTCCACACCGACCCCGGCGCGACCCACGACCACCAGGCGCTTCGCGGCGTCGAGGATCGCCGCCGTGACTTTCGTCTCGCTGCGCACGATGAGCGCGTCGATGTCCGCGACGCGCGCCGCCAGGTCGGCCTCTTTCAGGCCGGTGGTCTGGCGGACCTCGCAGCGCGCGCGGAGCAGCGCGAGACCCTCTTCGGCAAGAGGGTCCGCGACGTGAACGATGTTGCGGCGGCTAGCGACGAGTCGCGACCGCGTCGTTCGCCGGCCGTGCGGTCGACGAGGCGCGGGACGCGGGACGTGAAGACTGCTGCTGCTGACTCTCCGCATACGCGCGGAGCGCCGCGGTCATCGCGACGCCGGGCTCGACGGGTTGATTCAGATCACGAAGCGTGAGCTCGAGGGCGCTGAAGAACGCCACGATGTCCTGCAGCGTCACGAA
The DNA here is from genome assembly GCA_030774255.1 of Chloroflexota bacterium. Classification (GTDB taxonomy): domain Bacteria; phylum Chloroflexota; class Limnocylindria; order P2-11E; family P2-11E; genus 3-1-20CM-2-70-9. Next base: position 13,451 of record JALYLL010000323.1, read on the forward strand.
GCCGAGGTGTGCGACGCGGACGAGCTGGCCTTCCATCTTCCCCTGGCCACCGGCCACGATCGTGTCGTGGTCGTCGCGCAGGAGGCGGATGAGGTTGCGGGCGTCGACGCGGGCGGGCGGACGGAACGCGGTCACGGCCGGCGACGCGTAGCGCTCGTCGGCGAACATCTGGAGGTTCACGGCCTGGAGACCGCGCCGTGTCGCTCGTGCGAGATCGCGGTGGCGACGGATGATCGCCTCGAGCCCTTCCTCGGCCATGAGCCGAAGTGACTCCTGCAGCGCGATGAAGACGGTCACCGCCGGGGTCGCGGGGGTCTGTGCCTTCTCGAGCGAGGCCTTGTAGGTCGCGAGATCGAAGTACGCCTTCGGCAGATTCGATTTCTCGTATGCCTTCCAGGCGCGCGGGCTCATCGTGACCATCGCCACGCCCGGAGGCGCGCCCCAGGCCTTCTGCGAAGCGGTGATGCAGACATCGATGCCCCACTCGTCGATCTCGAGCTCGGCGCATCCCGCGCCCGAGACGCTGTCGACGAGGAAGAGCTTTCCGGATTCGCGCACGACCGCCGCGATGTCCTTGATCGGGTTGAGGATGCCGGTCGAAGTTTCGTTATGCGTGATGAGGACCGCCTTCGCGGCGTCCTTGCCCTTTTCTTTCGCGAGCTCCTCGCGAACGAGTTCAGGCTCGACCGCGCGGCCGTAGGGAACGTCGACGCGCCGCGCGTCGACTCCATAGGCCTTGCAGATCGCCGCGAAGCGCTCGCCGAAGGCGCCGCAGCTGAAGACGAGCACCTTGTCGCCGGACGAAAGCGTGTTCGCGATCGCGGCCTCCATGCCCCCAGACCCGGATGCCGTGAGAAGCAGGACATCGTTCTCGGTGCGCAGGAAATCCTGAAGCGCGCGCGTCAGAGCCGCGAGGAGCGCTGCGAACTCGGGACCGCGATGATTTATCAGGGGTCTCGCCGACGCGGCGAGCACCGCCTGAGGAACGAACGTGGGACCGGGAATGCGGAGGTTCTGCGGACGGTACATTGAGCGCCCTCCCGGTGTTGATGATGCCAGCCGCTCAGGGCGGCCACAAGGCGAAAGTCAGACATGACTGAACCGAAGTTCGCCCCATCCATCCTTTCCGCGGACTTCGCCCGGCTTGCGGAGGCTGCGGTCGCGGTCGAGCGGGCCGGCGCTGACTGGATCCACGTCGACGTTATGGACGGTCATTTCGTTCCGAACCTCACGTTTGGCCCAAAGATGGTCGCCGATCTCCGCAAGGCGACCCGCCTGCCTCTCGATGTCCACCTGATGATCGAGCGGCCTGAAGACTGGGTGGACCGCTACGCCGAAGCTGGCGCGACCTACCTCACAATCCACGTCGAGGCTTCCGGTGACGTGCCGGGGACGCTCGCGGCAATCCGCGCTCGCGGCGTCCGGCCCGGGCTGACGCTGAATCCCGAGACGCCGGTCGACGCGGTCCTGCCGCACCTCGGCTCCATCGACCTCGCGCTCGTCATGAGCGTCCATCCCGGATTCGGTGGGCAGAAGTTCATCGAGAGCGCGCTCGGCAAGGTCAAAGCGATCCGCGCGGAGATCGACGCGCGCCGCCTTGCCGTGGAGCTCGAGGTGGATGGCGGGATCAAGCCTGACAATGCCGCGCGTGTCGTCGCGGCGGGCGCCACCGTGCTCGTCGCGGGTTCGGCGATCTTCGAAGACCCGGACGGGCCCACTGCGGCGCTGAGCAAGTTCAAGCAGGCCGTACGTGGTTAGGTGAAGCACAATTCTGCGCGCGCAGCCGATTCGTGAGTTCATTTCATCGGATGGGAAGAACGCCTCGCGCGGCGGCGGCCGCGCTCATCCGCGAGCGCGCGCCCGTCATCCTCCCGCGTGTGGTCGCCGACGCGGCGGCCGGTGACGCGTCGGAGCAGGACAGCCTCGACCTGCAGCGGCGCCTGACGACATTTCTCGAGCGTCGGATTCCGCCCTGGGTCGAAGCGCTCGAGGCGGACAACGGCCAGCGTCGCGATGCGATCGGTCGGTTGCTACAGACGGACGCCGCAGCGGCGGAGCACATTCCACCGGTGGTCCTCCTCGGGACCGTGGCGATCGGCTACCGCGTGATCGAGACCGAGATACGCGCGAAGGCTGACGCATACGGCTATTCGCCGAATGAGCTCTGGGCCGAGGTGGATCTTCTGCGCCGGACCGTCGGCGACATGAGGCGCGGCGCGTCCGACGGCGGTCGGGTCGCGTAGCTAGTTCGCGTCACCGAGGCCCAGCTCCGAGAGGCGCGCGTCGCTGATCCCGAAGTGGTGCGCGATCTCGTGGACGACGGTGTCGCGCACGATGGCGGCCTGGCCTCGGGGGGAGACGGTCATCCGCTCGATAGGCCCGCGGAAGATGCAGATGCGATCGGGAAGATACGGCTCCTGCGCGCCGCGCTCGGTGAGGGGGACACCTTCGTACAGACCCAGAAGCGTCCCGCGTTCGGGGACCCGCTCTGGCGGCGGCTCGTCCTCGATCACGATCTCCAGATTCCGGATGCGATCGCGGAACTCCGCCGGCAGCTCGTCCAGCGCGTTGCGCACGAGGCGGGCGAAGCGCGCACGCCGCAAGTCCGACATGACCGCACTCTAAGCGTCATGCCGCGCACGCCGATCGTACCCGCGCGAGTGCGCGTGCTCGCAACCGGCACACGCCGGACTCGGACAGGCCGACCTCGCCGCCGATCTCCCGAAGGGTGAGTCCGCGTCCATACGAGAGCACGAGGACACGACGTTCGAGCGGTGTGAGGTCGCGAAGCGCGCTCGCGACCAAAGGCCAGCGCTCGTCGCGATGCTCGGGTGCCGGATGAACCTCGGCCACATCGCCGATCCGGTCGAGCGAAATTTCGACGTACGGCGGATTCGTCGCGGATGTGGCGGCGCCCTGATCCTCGCTGGCGCGCTGGGCAGCCCGGAACGCGCGGCGCGCGCTGCGGGTGAGTGGGTCGCGCTCGCGAAGAGCGTCCAGGATCTGACCGCGGACGCGACGCGCGGCGTAGGCGCCGAATGAGGCGCCGCGGTCTCCGCGATACCGGCGGGCGGCCTGCACCAGCCCGACCAGACCCCACGCGATGAGGTCCTCGCGGTCGGCGCCGCGGCAGCGCGGGTCGATAGACCGGGAAGCGACCGCTCGCGCGAACTGAAGGTGCGCGATGATGCGGTCATCTCCAGTTGTGACTGCCGAATCGGCCACGACGCACCTCCCCTGCGGCGCGGACCGTACGCAGGCCCCATTAGCGTGTCAATAGCAAATTGACAAAGTTGTCCACGAAAGCGGAGATCTTCTTCAAGCGCTACCGGTATCCGGATTGGCTCGAAACGCATAGCCGCGTGGTCGGCAGCATCGCCGAGGCGCTGGTCGAGTCTCGGCGACCAGGTGCCGCAACGATCGACTCAGAAGCAGTCGTCCTCGCGGCGTATCTCCACGACATCGGGCGGAGCCCGCTGCTCGCCGGCGATCCTCGTGACCACAACATCCTCTCGGGGCTCGTCCTCGCGGCCGAGGGCCTCGAGTCGTGCGTCGAGCTCGCGCGGCGACACGCCATCTACACGGTGCTCGACCCGCAGCTCATTCCGCGCACCGCCGAGGAGAAGCTCGTCTACGTTGCCGACCGCCGTGGCGGGCAGAGCGTCGAGTCGCTCGAGGACCGAGCTCGCGACACCGCCAGTCGCAATCCGAAGTACGCGGTCGAGATCGCCCAGGCGATTCCGATCGCGCAGGCTATCGAGCGCGAGGTGTTCGCGGAAATTTCGTTCGGACCAGACCAGCTGGGAGAGAGGGTGCGGTGATCGATGCCGGGCGCCTCGAGCGCCGGAGCACCGAGCTCTCGCGGATCGCGGGACGCGGTACGTCGGTCTCGCGCCTCGGACTCTCGGCCGACGAGCAGCAGGCTCGCGAGCTCGTCGGTGGCTGGCTCGCCGTCCGCGGCGCGGAGGTCCGACGGGACGCGGCGGCGAACCTCTTCGCCCGATTCCCGGGCCAAGGCGAAACGGTCCTCGTCGGATCCCACCTCGACTCGGTGCCTGAGGGCGGCCGCTTCGACGGTGCTCTCGGTGTGTTGTGCGCGGTCGAAGCCGTCGAGTCACTTGTCGACGCGAAGGTCAAGACGCGACGGCCGATAGAGGTGGTCGCCTGGGCCGACGAGGAGGGCGCGCGCTTCGGAGTCGGCCTCTTTGGATCCACAGCGGCGTTCGGCCGTCTCGCGCGCGGCGTCGGCGACCGGCGGGACCGCGATGGCGTTTCCATCGCCGAGGCGTTGCGCGCGCTTGGCGAGCACGGCGACCCTGCGGCAGCCCGGCTCGATCCAAAGGACCTTGCGGCCTACCTCGAGCTGCACATCGAACAGGGACCGCGCCTCGAGACGGCGGGCCTGCCGCTCGGGATCGTCAGCGACATCGTGGGCATCTATCACGCTCGCGTGGCGATCCGCGGCCGCGCCGACCACGCCGGTGCGACCGTGATGAGCGCACGCGCCGACGCGCTCGCGGCCGCGTCGGAGATCGTCCTGGCCGTCGAACGCATCGCCCGCAGCCGAACCCAGTCGGTCGGGACGGTGGGGGAGATCGCGGTCCGTCCGGGCGCGAAGAACGTCGTGCCGGGCGAGTGCGTCTTCTCGCTCGACCTCCGGGCGGCGCGCGATCACGATGATCTCGTGCGCGAGGTGCTAAACGCTGTGACGAGCATCGCCAAAGCGCGCGGGGTCGAGGCATCGGTCGACGACCTGGCGCGCGTGCCGGCGACGCCACTCGACCCGAAGATCCGCGAGGTTCTCAAGCGCGCGACGAAGAGCGTCGGAGTCGAAGCACCTCTCCTTGTGAGCGGCGCCGGCCACGATGCGCAGAACCCCGCGCTCTCCGGCGTGCCGACGGGCATGATCTTCGTGCGGTCGTCCGGCGGATCGCACACCCCACGCGAGTTCGCGTCCATCGACGACGCGGCCATCGGTGCTCAGGCGCTCGCGAACGCCATCAAGGAGCTTGCGACATGATTGAGAACGCGGCATGCATCTTTTGCCGGATCGTCGGGGGGAAGGAGAAGGCGAGCTTCGTGGCGCAGGGAAGTGAAGCGGTCGCGTTCTTAGACCTGTATCCGATCAACGAAGGCCACACCCTGGTCGTTCCGCGCAAGCACGCCGCGTCGATCAGCGAGATCGACGAGATCGGCGCCGTCGCGATGTGGTCGCTCGCGCGGCGGGTCGCCACCGGCTTGCGGGCCTCGGGTCTCCGCTGCGA
>JALYLL010000324.1 GCA_030774255.1 Chloroflexota bacterium
GTCGCGTTATACACTCGGTTCGAGACCGGTGCGCATTGCTTAGGTACGTCATTCGGCGACTCCTATTGATCATCCCGACGATGTTTTTCGTGGCCCTGATCACGTTCTCGCTGGCGCATTTGGCGCCGGGCAGTCCGTTCGATCGCAACGCGAACCGTCCCATGTCGCAGGAGACCATCGATCGGATCAACCGCTATTACGGCGTCGACAAGCCGATCCCGGAACAGTTCGTGACGTACATGGGCAATCTCTTGAAGGGCGACCTCGGCCTGAGCTTCACCCGGCAGCGGCCGGTCGTGGACATCATCGGCCAGGGGATCGGAACCACGTTTCAGCTCGGCCTTGGCGCGCTCGTCTTCGCCCTCGCGTTCTCGATCCCGCTCGGGATCATCAGCGCTCTGAAGCAGAACACCATCGTCGACTACCTCAGCATGCTCGTCGCGACCGTTGGCACGACGATCCCCGGATTCGTCATCGCCATCTTCCTCATCTACATCTTCGGGGTGTCGCTGCATCTGCTGCCCTTCGTGGGCTGGGGAAGCTGGCAACACATGGTCATGCCGATGTTCGTGTTGGGACTCGGCGCCGGGGGTTTCCTCACCCGCATCACCCGCGCGAGCATGCTCGAGGCGATCCGCCAGGACTATGTGCGCACGGCACGGAGCAAGGGGCTGCACGAGCGCGCCGTGATCGTCGGGCACGCGTTGAAGAACGCGCTCATTCCCGTTGCGACGATCATCGGGCCGGCGACGGCAGGCCTGATCACCGGATCATTCATCATCGAGTCCCTCTTCAACGTCCCGGGGATGGGACGGCTCTACGTGATCAGCATCCTGGCGCGCGACTACCCGATCATCATGGGAACGACGCTGCTCTACGCGTTCCTCATCATGATCGCGAATCTGACCGTCGACATCATGTACGGCATGCTCGACCCCCGGATCAAGGTCCGCTGATGGCAACGGCGGTGACGACGCGCGACCAGCGCGCCGCTGAGCTGAACGTCATCTCTCGCAAGCAGCGCTCGCTATGGGGCGATGCGCTGTACCGGCTGATCCGAAACCGCGCGTCGCTGGTCGGTCTTGTCGTGATCGCGCTCGCGGCCCTGGTCGCGATCTTCGCTCCGCTGATCTCACCGTATGACCCTCTGGAGCAGCACGGCTCCGCTGGGCTGATGGAGCCGATCTGGACGAAGTTCTTCGGCAGCAAGTTCACTGACCCGGCGTACTTCTTTGGCACGGACACGCTCGGTCGAGACATCCTCAGCCGGCTCATGTACTCGTCTCGGGTGAGCCTCATCATCGGCTTCGTTCCGGTGTCGATCGTGCTCGCGATCGGACTGACGGTCGGGATGCTGGCCGGGTATGTCGGCGGGGTCGTCGATGACTTCCTCATGCGCATCACCGACGTCGTTTACGCGTTCCCGGACCTGCTGTTCGTCATCATCATCGTGGCGACGCTTCGCGGCACGGCACTGGGCGAGGCGTACGACGGCCTCCTGGTCATCTTCGTCGGCATCGCTGTCGTGAACTGGGTTGGGGTGGCCCGCCTGGTCCGCGGGCAGGTCCTGTCGGTGAAGAACCGCGAGTTCGTCGAGGCTGCCCGAGCGATCGGCGCCGGGCCGGGCCGGATCATGCGAAAGCATGTCTTCCCGAACATCCTCGCCCCGGTGATCGTCACGGTCGCCTTCGCGATACCCGGGGCGATGCTCACGGAGTCCGTGCTCTCGTTCCTGGGGATCGGTATCCGGCCGCCCACGCCTACCTGGGGAGTCATGATCAACGAGGGATTTATCGTCTTTTCGACGACCCCGTGGCCCGTGCTGCTTCCCTCGTTATGCATTTCTATCGTCCTACTGGCGTTCACGTTCGTCGGGGACGGGCTCCGGGACGCTCTCGACCCGCGGTCGAAGATGTGATGGCAAGCCGTTGATAGACTCCGCGGAACTCAAGCGGGGCTAGGGGGAGACCGGTGGCACAGCAGCTTCTGGAGGTCACGGACCTCTACACGCAGTTCTTCACTCGCGACGGGGTCGTCCGCGCGGTCGACGGTGTCTCGTTCGAGGTCGCGGCGGGCGAAACGCTCGGGATCGTCGGCGAGTCCGGCTGCGGCAAGTCCGTGACCGCCCTCTCGCTCATGCGTCTCATACCCATACCGCCGGGCAAGATCGTGAAGGGCTCGATCATGTTCGACGGCGCCGATGTCCTCAAGATGGACGACGACGAGGTACGCGGGATCCGCGGCAATAACATCGCGATGATCTTCCAGGACCCCATGACGAGCCTCAATCCGGTGCTCACGATCAGCCGACAGATCTCGGAAGCGCTTGAGCTGCACCTCAAGATGGACAAGAGCGAAGCGCGCAAGCGCACCATCGAGCTGCTCGACCTTGTGGGCATCCCCAGCGCGAAGAAGCGCGTGGATGACTACCCCCACCAGTTCTCAGGGGGCATGCGTCAGCGCGTGATGATCGCGATGGCGCTCTCGTGCAATCCGAAGCTCATCCTCGCCGACGAGCCGACAACCGCGCTCGACGTGACGATCCAGGCGCAGATCCTGGATCTCTTGAAGAACCTGGCGCGCGAGTTCCGGACCGCGTTCATCCTCATCACGCACGACCTCGGCGTCGTGGCGGGCATGACCCAGCGCATCCACGTCATGTACGGCGGCAAGATCGTCGAAAAGGCCGATACCGCGGAGCTCTTCGCGAACCCGAAGATGCCCTACACGTGGGGCCTTCTGCGTTCCATTCCGCGCCTCGACGAGCGGCGCAAGGCGAAGCTCGTGCCGATCGAAGGCCTCCCGCCCGACCTCATCGCGCCTCCTCCTGGCTGCCGGTTCGAGCCGCGCTGCCAATACCGACGCGACATCTGCAAAGAGAAAGAGCCGGAGCTCGAGCACATCCCGAACTCCAAGCCCGACCACGAGGCCCGTTGCTGGGGTACGCAGCAGGGCGGCTGGCTCGTCGACACCGACTGGCACAAAGAGGTAGGTGACGAGCGCGTCATCGAGGAGATCAAGCAGGAAGTCGCGCAGCTTCCGCCCGAGCCGAAGCCGGGTGACGTTCCGCCCCCGCCGGCGGCGATTTAAGAGGTGCAGAGATGGCCGTAAACACACCGACGAAGCCGGCCGATCCGGATTACGTCCGGATCCGGAGCACGGCGACCTTCGACAGCGGCAAGAACCTCCTCGACGTCAAAGCGCTCAAGATGCACTTCCCGCTGACGCAGGGGATCATCTTCCAGCGCCAGGTCGGCGCCGTACGCGCGGTCGACGGGATCGACTTCTTCGTCGAGAAGAGCGAGACGCTCGGTCTGGTCGGCGAGTCCGGTTGCGGGAAGTCGACGACCGGTCGCGCGATCCTCCAGCTCTACAAGCCGACGGCCGGCGAAGTGAAGTTCGACGGCATCGAGCTCACCAAGCTCGGCGGCGAGCAGATGCGCAAGATGCGCCGCCGCATGCAGATGATCTTCCAGGACCCGTACGCCTCACTGAATCCGCGAATGACCGTGGGCAACATCATCGGCGAGCCGCTCGAGGTCCATAACCTCGCCAAGGGCAAGGAGAAGACCGAGCGCGTGCAGGAGCTCCTGCGTGTCGTCGGTCTCAACCCGTACTTCACCAACCGCTACCCGCACGAGTTCTCGGGTGGTCAGCGCCAGCGGATCGGGATCGCCCGCGCCCTGGCCGTCGAGCCTGAGTTCATCGTGTGCGACGAGCCGATCTCCGCACTCGACGTGTCCATCCAGGCGCAGGTCATCAACCTTCTCGAGGAGCTCCAGGACCGGTTCAAGCTCACGTACCTGTTCATCGCGCACGACCTCTCGGTGGTGCGGCACATCAGCGACCGCGTCGCCGTGATGTACCTCGGTAAGATCGTCGAGCTCGCAGACCGGGTCGACCTCTACGAGCACCCGCTCCATCCGTACAGCCAGGCGCTGCTCTCGGCCGTGCCTATTCCGGACCCCGCGATCGAATCGAAGCGCAAGCGGATCATCCTCACGGGCGACGTGCCGTCGCCGGTGAACCCGCCGTCGGGATGCCGCTTCCACACGCGCTGCTGGAAGGCCCAGCAGATCTGCTCCGAGGTCGATCCCGAGTTCATCGAGCACGAGACCCGTCACTGGGCCGCGTGCCATTTCCCGGGTGCGTGATCAGGGGTTGATCGCGATGCGGCCCCAGTGGAATCGCGCGACCGTCGGCTCGACGAGGTACGCCCAGCTCGCGAAATAGACGTAGACGGGCGACTGCAGCAGCGACGCGGGAAGCTGCGCTGCCGGGGGTAAGCCGCGGTGCTCCATGTAGAGGACGCCGTTGACGAAGATCGTGATCGCGTCGCGCTCCAGCACGAGACGGAATCGGTCGCGACAACGATCGTCGGGTTCGGATGGGCCGCACTGGTGCCACGCCGCCGCGAGCGCCCCCGTCGGCGTACCCCCGAACGTCGTCGTGGCGCCGGCCTTGAAGTGCTCGCTCAGATTTGCGGTGATCTTCTCGTTGTCGTAGATCCGGCACTCGGAGAGGCGATCGGACGGAAAGCTGCAACCGACCGTCGCGTCGCCTCCGAAGAGCCCCGCGGCGTACCAGCCATTCGTCTCGCGGGGTGAGGGAGCGCTCGCGGTCGTGACGACGACCTCCGGCCAAGCGCGGTCCCCGTAGACGGACATCCCGGCCGAGACGTCGAATTCGATCAAGAGGGCGCCTTGCTGGAATCGGAAATCGACATTCGGGCGCATCAAGCCCCCGCCGTTGTTCGGACCGACGTAGAAGTCCTCGGCGGATCCTTCGTAGATGCCGTTCGGCTGCCCGTAGCCGGCGACGTCGACCATCCAATGCCCGTTGTTGGCGAAGTGCTGGGTGCGGTAGACAGAGCTGTGATCAGCCCGCGGCGCCTCGAAGATCTTGTAGGAAGCCGCAAGCCGCGCGTTCTGCTGAGGGTTGCCGAACGCATCCACCCACGTGTTCGCTCCGTGGACCGCGGTATCGACCCCTTCGCCGAGTGCGGAGCACCATGCCGGGAGGGCGGGTGGCAGCGCGCCCACAGGAGTCGTCGATGTCGAGGCACAAGGGAGCGGGCTGGAGAGCGCATGCAGATGCGCCGACTCGCCCACCACCACGGGTGCCGCCGGCTGCGGTCCGCAGGCGCAGATGACGACGAGCAATGTCAGCAGGGTTGATCTCGTGCCCATGTCGCTAGGCGAGTATGCGGCGCCGACCTGGCGCGACCCCGGCGTGATCGCGCGAACGCAGTTGCCCGTAGGCCGGTATAGGGGCAAGAGCGCCCGCCGGTCGGGTGGCGCGACTTTGCCTAGACTCGCGGAGTTCTCGCATTGGGAAAGGAGCCACAGAGGGGCATGACGCATCACCGCACTACCCGCAACCTACTCGTGGTCGCCGCCGCCGCTCTTCTCGTCGCCACCGCCTGCTCGGCAGGGCCGGCGGCGTCGAGCCCGACACCGGCGTCGTCCGAAAAGCCGCAGCAGGGTGGAAAGATCATCCAGGGGGACATCGCTGATATCGCGACGATCCAACCGATCCTGTCGGCGGACACTTCATCGAGTCGGATCAGCAACCTCATTTACGACGGGCTCATCCAGCAGGACTACAAGAACGGTGAGCCCAAGGCGAAGATGGCGAC
>JALYLL010000325.1 GCA_030774255.1 Chloroflexota bacterium
GCCCTCGACCTCGCGTGTGGCACGGGCCGCCTGCTCCTTCCCCTGCTGCGGGCTGGCTTGGATGTGGACGGCTGCGACGTATCGCCTGACATGCTCGCGCTCTGTCGCGAACAAGCCGCCCGCGAGGGTCTGGAGCCGCGGCTCTTTACACAGGCGAGCGACGAGCTCGATCTGCCGCGCGCGTATCGGACGATCTACATATGCGACTCGTTCGGGTTAGCCGGGGGTGCGGAGGCACTGCGACGGTGTTATCAGCAACTCGCGCCCCGAGGCGCGCTCGTCTTCAACGTGTCCCTCCCGTACGGGGAGGCTGACCGCTGGAATTGCTGGTTGCCCGAGTACAGGCGTACGTTGCCCGAGGCCTGGCCGGAGACGGGCGATCGGAAGCGAGCATCGAATGGGGATGAGATCGAGCTACGTTCGCGGCGGCTCGACCTCGATCCTCTCGAGCAGGTCTGGACAAGGGAGATCCGCGCGACCTTGTGGCGCGGAGGAGAAGTAGTGAGGGAAGAGATTCACACGATGCGACAAAAAGCCTTCTTCCGAAATGAACTGCTGGCCCTCCTAGCCCGGGCCGGGTTCGTGGATGTCGCGGTTAGCGGCGGCTATGACGACAGGGAAGCGAAGGGAGAAGATCTGATGCTGGTCTTCCTTGCTCGAAAGGCACCGTGACGATCCGGATACCCGAACGCATCACCATCATCGAGGTCGCGCCGCGCGACGGTCTTCAGGCCGAGGATCGCGTTCTCTCCACTGATGTGAAGCTCGAGCTGCTCGAGCGGCTCGCCGATGCTGGCCATATCGCGATCGAGGCGACCAGCTTCGTAAGCCCGAAGGCCGTGCCGCAGCTCGCCGACGCCGAAGAGCTCATGACGCGGGTGCAACCGCGTCCCGGCGTCCGGTACATGGCGCTCGTTCCGAACGAGACCGGACTCGAGCGCGCGATGTCGTGCGGGGTCAAGGAGATCGCGATCTTCGCGTCATCGAGCGAGAGCTACTCGAGAAAGAACCTCAACAGGTCGCGCGACGACGCGCTGGCGGCGTATCGACCGGTCGTCGCGCGCGCGAAGGCCGCTGGCCTTCGCGTTCGCGGGTATCTCTCGATGGTCGTCGCGGACCCGTGGGACGGCCCGACGCGACCGACGGTCGTCAGCGCGGCCGCCCAGCAGATGCTCGATCTCGGATGCGACGAGCTCTCGCTCGGCGACACGCTCGGCGTGGGGACACCAGGTGATGTGACTAATTTGATCGACACGCTTCGAAGCGCGCGCGTTCCAGTGGAGAAGATCGCCTTCCACTTTCACGACACCTATGGACAAGCGCTGGCGAATGTCCTGGCCGCGATGTCAGAAGGGATCACGGTCTTCGACGCGAGCGTCGGCGGGATCGGCGGCTCGCCCTTCGCCAAGATGGCCGGCGGGAATCTCGCGACCGAAGATCTCGTGTGGATGTGCAACGGGATGAAGATCGAGACGGGCATCGACCTCGACAAGCTCGTCGCGACTAGTCACTGGCTCGGCGCTCAGCTCGGACGCGAGCTTCCCGCGCATGTCTCCCGAGCTATGAGAGGCGGCGGCGGCTAGAAGCGCACCCGCGTTGCGGGTCCTGTCCCGGGGTCGGGGTCGCGCGCTCGCCTACCGGTCCGCTTCGCACGCGTCACTCGAGCGGCCTAGCGACGCGGCCGGTCAACGGCTCGCGCACAACCCGCTCCCCCGTGCCACCCGCAACGCGTCGTGCCGAATCTAGTCGGCGGCCGCTCGCCTTAGCTCGGTCCGAGACTCGCGCTTCTTCTCGCGGAAGGCGCTCACCGCCGGAACGCCTGAGCCTCGGACGAGCTTGTCGAACGCCGGCACGTCGGTCTTCGCGATGCTGCGCCACTTCACAAGCTGCGTCTCAGCGCGCTTGGCGAGATCGTCGAAGACGTCGTACATCGCCTTCGTGGGGGCGAAGTCGGCGCCGCCGACGGCCATCGCAAGGCCGCCGATCTTCAGATTCAGCTTGGCCGGGTAGTTGAGCGTGTCCTGGCGGCTCTTCGCCTTGACCTGGATGAGCTCCTCCTCGACGCCGGCGAGCTTTGTCTTGAGCGCGCTGGCAGCGCGACGCAGACGCGCGCCGCCGCTTCCCTCCGCCCGCTTCTCCCAGCCCTCGATCTGCGTCCGCAGTGCGCGGATCCCGTTGATCGCCTCGTGCACCTCGGTGAGCTTGTCGCGAATGCGCATCCGCAGCACGAACTGCGCGTCGAAGTCCGCCTGCGTCGCCGACACGCGGGGGTCCTTGCGGATCTCGAACCCGACCTCATGGCGCTCGCCACCGACGTCGAGGCGAACGCGGTACTGACCGGGCGCTGAGACCGGTCCCGCGAGGGTCGCCTCAGCCGCGTCCCATGCCGGGTCGTCTTCGACCCGCGTGGCGTCAGGTTGGCGCATGTTCCACGCGAAGCGGTTGAGCCCGGCCTCGTTCGGGACCTTGGGCTCCTTCGCCTTCTTGACCTCCTCGCTTCGCCGCTGCTCCGGCGTGAGCGCCTTCTCGTTCTTCTTCTCTTTCGGCTCGGCCGGC
>JALYLL010000326.1 GCA_030774255.1 Chloroflexota bacterium
TTTCTATGACCGCTGGGGCCAATACAACGGCCGTCTCGTCGACGCGGTCCGCAGTCTCACTGACGAGCAGCTCAAGCTCCGCGCCGCGCCGGACAAATGGCCGATGTGGGCGATCGCCGCTCACACCGCGGGCGGGAGGGTCTACTGGCTTTGCGGCGTATTCAAGGAGGCCGGCGCGGAGAACACGCCATTCACCGACCTGTCGAGTGGCGTCGGTTGGGAAGACGACGAGAGCCATCCGCGCACTTCAAAGGAGCTCGTCTTCGCGCTCGAGACCTCGTGGAAGATCATCGAGCGAACACTGGAACGATGGACGCCAGCGATGCTCGATGAAGAATTCACACGCGAGATCGGGGGAAAGACCCAGAAGCACACCAGGCAGTCGGTGCTCATGCGGCTCCTATCCCACGACGCATTCCACACCGGTGAGATCTCGCAGCTTCTGAGCATGCATGGCCTGCCTGAGATCGATCTCTGGCGCCCGGCTAACTGACCCGGCGCACCTCACCGGTCGCTACATCGAGGGTGAACGTGGTGAGCCGATCTCCGATCCGGTACTGCACCGTGAACCGTTGTGACCCCTCCACACGTTCCAGAGTCCCGAACGCGAACCACTGCGCCGTGCCGGCCGGCGCGGCCTCCGCTCGGAGCGCGCGACCGCCGCGCTCTTCCACCATCGCGAACAGATTTTGCAGATCGGGCGCACTGCCCAGCGGCGGCGGCTTCGCGAACGGTGTCGGGATGAAGCTAATGAACGACCCTTGGCCGATGTTCACGCCGACCATCGAAGAGCCGGATCCATCCGCGCGAGCGAAGTAATAGCTGCGCGTAACCGAACGGTCCGGTCCGAACCCTTGGCTCTGTCCGGTCGATCGCCACTCCGCTGCAAGGCGAATCAGGACGGGGTCACCTCCGAGCTGTCGAACTATCTGGTCCCATGTGTCGCCCAGACGCGCGGGGAGCGGAAGGTCGAGCGAGCCGGTGCGCGCATCGATCGGGACCTCGAATGCGTACGCTCCGGACACCGGACCGTAGCGGACGCGATAGACGGGACCGCTCGGGAACTCTCGGAGGATCACGCGCGTCAGCCAACCACGCGTGGAGCTCCGATACGCGTTGCCTCCATTCTTCTCGGCCGCCGCGAGCGCCTCCTGCCACGCGATGGTCGGATCCTCGACCGGCGCCAGACGCGCGATCTCGCCAAGGCCATCGTCGTCTTCGAGAAAGCGGAGCTCCTTCTGATTCGGGTCGGCGTCGATGAACCCCACCCGCAACGATGACCCGAGAGGGTCGACGAAGTAGTAGTTCAGCTTGGCCGGCCGGTCGAGCGCATGCGCCTGCGACGAGAAAAGGACGACGCTCGCTACGAGCCTGGCTCCCGGACGCTCGAGGTCCGCTGCGGCCTGCGCCTGCGCGAGGCCATCGTCGTAGCTCAGGCCCTTGGCGATCGCGACCTGCGATAACGCGAAGCCGCTCACGCCGATGAGAACGACTACCGCCGCGACGCGCGCGGCCCAACCGAGCGCGCGGGGCGTCAGAGCGCGGGAACTGTGCGGATCGAGAGCAGAACGCACACCCTCGCCGAGCAGGTTGAACACGAACACCGCAGCCACGACCACGAGCGCCGGGACATACGCGACCCATTGACGGTTGGTCGCGTACTCGAGGGCACCGGCGAGCATCGAGCCCCACTCGGGGGCGCGGTCACGGACGGGCAGCACAGGCGCGCCGAAGTTGTCGCTGAGGCTGACGCTCCCGGCGACGAAGAGGCCGATGAACCCAAGCTCCGCCAATAGAAGGAGCACTGCGGCTGTTTCGAGCGCAGTCACGCCGATGAGCTGCGGTAGGGCGTTGCGCATGACGTGCGCGAGCGCGACCCGCGGGCGCGACGCGCCGACCGCGCGTGCCGCCTCTACGTACGGTGTCTTTGAAAGGCGGGTGAACTCGACCGCGATGAAACGCCCGAGCTCCGGCCAGCCCACGAGACCGAGCGCGATCACGAATCCGGCCAAGCCCAGATCGCGCAGCGCGACCCCGACCAGCAACGCGAGCATCAGCTGCGGGTATCCCGAAACGACGTTGGTGACGGTGAGGACGAGGACCGACGCGGGGCCTCGGGTCGCGGCGATCAGTGTTCCCACGACGAGGCCGAGTCCCACCCTGAGCAGCACGGCGAGGCCCGTGACCGTGATCGAGAGTCGCGCCCCCCAAAGGAGCCGGGACAGTTGATCGCGTCCAAGTGGATCCGTGCCGAGTAGATGGTGCGAGTCCGGAGGCGACGGCGGAACGATGATCTTGCCGTCGTAGAACTCGACGATGCGCCAGGCCTGTGGGTCGTATGGCGCGATTCGATCACCGAACAGGACGACGAAGGCGATGGCGAGGGCGCCAATCAAACCCAGCACCAGCGGCAGGTTTCCGGCAGCGGCGCGTAGGTCGGTCCTCATGCGGCGGCCACCGCTTCTGCCGGCGCGGTCCGCGAGATGAGGGCGAGCGCAATGCTCAGCAGCGCGAAGATGGACGCCAGCGCTGCGACGAGTGCCACCGCGAAGTCGACGTTCCGATTCGCGACCGCGTAGATGAAAGCTAAGCCCGCGCCGTTCCACGTAAAGAGGTACTCCACGATGGCGAGCGAGCTCAGCACGCTTCGCGATGCGTAGCCGACACCGGCGACGAATGTCGGGCGCGCGTTCGGGAACATGTGACGAACTAGGACGAGCCGCTCGACGAGGCCTTTGGCTCGGGCGGTGCGGACGTAGTCTCGCGCCGCGATCTCTTCGAGCGCCGTCGCGGCAGTTCGGAAGACGTACGCGGTCGGCCTCAGCGCGAGCGCAAGCAACGGAAGCACGACGTGCTCGTCGAGTCCGTAGCCGGTCGTCGGGAGGAGACCGCGTCCGGTCGCGAGATACCAGCTGATGACGAAGAGCTGAAGGAGCATCGCCCAAAAGAACGAGGGGAGCGAGACACCGACGGTTCCGAGGCCCCAGGCGAGCCCGCGCAGGATCCGGTACCGCGCGGCAAAGTGGAGGATCGCGAAAACGAGTCCGAAGACCGTCGCGAGCGCGGTCGCGCCAACGATCAGGACGAG
Organism: Chloroflexota bacterium; assembly: GCA_030774255.1. Classification (GTDB taxonomy): domain Bacteria; phylum Chloroflexota; class Limnocylindria; order P2-11E; family P2-11E; genus 3-1-20CM-2-70-9. The sequence goes on from JALYLL010000326.1 coordinate 3,089, forward strand.
GCTGCGGCCGATCGCGACCAGGACCGCGTTCGGCAATGCCATGCCGAGATACGGGTCGCGATTGCGCAGCAGCAGATTGAGGACGAGGCCGTCGAGCGAAACCCGTTCCAAGACGAGCCGGGTGAGGATCGCCACGCCGACCGCGGTGAGGATCAGCGTCAGAACACCGGGGCCGACCGTTCGCACGAACGTCTGCCGCACGCGCCGAGCGTAGCCGCCCGACACCCGAACGGACCGCAACGCCGCGGACACCGAACCCGACTGTGAAGCCCACGGTCCGGCCGAGGCCCCGCCCCACCATCAAAGTCACGCCGCGACCGACCGCGAAACCTACGACGCAGACAAGACCGACACCAACTCCAACCCCGACAGCGCGCTAACGGCCTACTTCGGGCGTTACAGTTCGCGCGAGGACACACCAGCGCTCGGAGGGTTCCTGGGATTGCTCGATTCCCTATTTGGCTTGGTCTCGCGAGATGTTGGCATCGACCTCGGCACAGCTAACACCCTCGTCCACGTCCGTGGACGCGGGATCGTGATCAGCGAGCCGTCCGTCGTCGCGAAGGATGCGCGGACCGGCGCGGTGCTCGCGATCGGAGCCGAGGCCAAGCGCATGGTCGGACGGACCCCCGCATCGATCATCGCGATCCGCCCGCTCCGCGACGGCGTGATCAGCGACTTCGACATAACCGAGCAGATGCTTCGCTACTTCATCCAGAAGGTGCACTCGGGTATGGCGCTGCTGCCGCGCCCGCGCGTGATCATCGGGATCCCGTCCGGCGTCACTGAAGTCGAGAAGCGCGCGGTGCAGGATGCGGCGCTCTCGGCCGGCGCGCGCTGGGCTCGACTCGTAGAAGAACCGATGGCCGCCGCGATCGGAGCGGGACTGCCGGTGAACGAACCGTCGGGCTCGATGATCGTCGACATCGGCGGCGGCACGACGGAGGTCGCGGTCACATCGCTCGGCGGCATCGTCGTCTCGCGATCGATCCGCATCGGCGGCGACGAGATGGACGAGAACATCGTTGCGTACGCCCGACGCGAGTTCAATCTGCTCATGGGCGAGCGCACCGCAGAGGACATCAAGATCGCGATCGGCTCCGCGTATCCGCTCGATGAGGAAGTCACGACGTTCTTCCGCGGCCGCGATTTGTTGACCGGTCTGCCGCGATCGATCGAAGTCACCAGCGCGCAGATCCGGGAAGCGCTCGACCCCTCGGTCGAGCAGATCGTCGACGCCATCAAGGACACGATCGAGGAGACTCCGCCGGAGCTCATCGCCGACGTCATGGACCAGGGCATCTACCTGGCGGGTGGCGGCGCCCTCCTCCGCGGACTCGACACGCGCGTCGCCGAGGCCACTCAGATCGCCGTCCATATCGCCGACGACCCGCTGACCTGCGTGGCTCGGGGATGCGGCAAAATCCTCGAGGAGCTCGAGAACTACGAACGCAGTCTCGTAATGGAGACATACGCGGCGCTGCCGCGCTAGAACTAGAGACAGACGCGCGTTCGCGCCGTTAAATAGTCCCGATGGCCACATTTGGGCGCGCGCGACGCGCCCCCGGCTCAGGAAACGCCTTTCTCCGGCCCTTCGCCTTCCTGTTTGCCGTCTCTCTGGCCCTGCTTCTCCTCCGTGACACCACGTTCGTCCGGGCCGGCGCGACCTTTGTAACGGAGCTCCTCGTCCCGGCCGAGCGCGTCCTCGGCCAGGTTGGCTCGACCGCCGGCGGCTTCTGGCAGGCCGTCGCCGAGATCGAGAACCTCCGGACCGACAACGACACCCTCCAGGCGAAGGTCGACCAGCTCACCCTCGAGAACGTCCAGCTCCGCGAGCAGGCGTTCCAGGCGCAGCAGGCGATGCTTCTCACCGAGGCCGCGAAGGCGCTCAAGCTCCGGACGCAGAGCGCTCCGGTCATCGCGCGTGATCCATCGGGGGTCCTTCACACGATCGTCCTCGGCGCGGGCGCGAAGGACGGCGTGCTCCTCGACGAGGTCGTCATCTCCGACCAAGGCGTCGTGGGCCGAGTAAGCGAGGTCGGCAACAACTACAGCAAGGTCCTTCTCGTCACGGACTCGGGCTCAGCTGTCTCCGCGCTCGTCCAGGGTTCTCGCGCCGCGGGGATCGTCCGCGGGCAGTACGGCGACACGCTCGTCATGGACTGGATCCTCCAGACCGAGGACGTGAAAGTTGGCGATGTCGTGATCACGGCGGGCCTCGCGATCGGGAATGACCTGAAATCGCTCTATCCGAAAGGCCTGATCCTCGGTAAGGTCGTTGAAGTCACAAAAGGCGATAACGGAACGTTCCAGCGCGCCATCCTCGTTCCCGCCGTGGACCTGCGGCACCTTGAGAACGTGCTGGTCGTGAACACCAGCCCGTAGCCCAGCGAACAACCGAGTGTTGAGAAAAAGGGAAGGGTGAGTTTGAGGCACGTCGTATTGGCGCTTGTCGCCCTCGCGATGCTGCTCCCCGGCGGTGTCGGGCTCGCGATGCCGGCGGAAACGCTCGTCGCGACCTACGTCGTCTCACCGCCCGCGTCGGTCCCGGCCGGCAATCCGTTCGTCGTCTCGGTGATGCTCACGAACACCGGCACAGAGACGTGGAAGTCGACCCCGCCCGGCCTCGTTAACCTCAGCTATCACTGGTACGACCCGTCTGGCGCCGCCGTCATCTGGGACGGCGCCCGAACCCCACTCGGCGGAGACGTCGCCCCGACCCAGCAGCGGATGGTGCAGCTCACGGTGACCGCTCCGAGCGCACCCGGCTCCTATCTATTGCGCGTCGCGCTCGTCCAGGAAGGCGTCGGCTGGCTCACCCCGAGCGACCCGTACGCGATCACCGCGCAGCCGCCGTACCTGGGGAGATTCGGCGCGGTCGCGCTGCCCTCGTTCATCGCCGGCGGCACCTATCAGGTGAGCGTGCCCGTGACGAACGCCGGCGCGGCGCAGTGGCCCGCGTTCGCCGCGCCTGGCGTGAGCGCCGTGACACTTAGCTATCACTGGCACGACGCGGCCAGCGGCAACACGATCGTGTGGGATGGACGACGCACGCCGCTTGTCTCCAGCGTCGACCCCGGCGCGACCGCGACGGTGAACGCGACGGTGGTCGCGCCGCCCACCGCGTGCGCGTGCGCATTGACCTTCGATCTCGTGCGCGAAGGCGTCGCGTGGTTCGGGTCTCTCGGAAGCGCGACGCTCCGCGTTCTCACGACGGTCGCCCCGATCACCTACTCGGCGGGGTTCAACAGCGCGGCGCTCGCGCCCGCGTACTTCGGTGAGGCGAAGACGGTGCAGATGACCGTGACCAACACGGGGAATCAGCCGTGGACGGCGAGCGGTCCGAACCCGGTCGATCTGAGCTACCACCTCCTCGATGGGAACGGCAACGCGGTGATCTGGGACGGACCGCGCATCCCGCTCGGCGGCGACATGGCGGTCGGCGCAAGTAAGCAGTTCACGATCGGCTACACGGCGCCGACGACCGCGGGCACGTACACGCTCGTCGTCGACCTGGTGCGTGAAGGCGTGGCGTGGTTCCAGTCGCTCGGTTCGCAGCCCTTCCGCCAGAGCTTCTCGGTGACGAGCGGGCTCAACGCGGGCTACGGCGCGTCGACGACCCCGCAGCAGGCGACCATCGGGGCGACCCTCAAGATCACGGTCGTCGTCGCGAACTACGGCGCGCGCACGTGGACGCCGGGCGCGTTCAACCTCAGCTATCACATCTACGACAGCGGCGGCACGCCGGTGATCTGGGACGGCGCGCGCGGCGCCCTTCCGTCGACCGTCCCGCCGTCGACCTCGGTGACAGTACCCATCAGCGTCGCCCTTCCCAGCGGGACCGGCGGCTACCGCCTCGAGTGGGACATGGTGCAAGAGGGCGTCGCCTGGTTCAGCAATCTCGGCGTCCCGCGGAAGCGTGAGGACTTCACGATCGTGCCCGGCGTCACCTTCTACGGATCAGGCTTCGGCCACGGTGTCGGGATGAGCCAGTACGGCGCGAACGGCTGGGCCACCGGTGTCACTGGTCTCACGCTCACTGGCGAGCAGATCGTGGCGCGCTACTACCCCGGCACGGCGCTGCAGTTCGTCGACGCGCAACGGCCGTTCAACCGCGTACTGCTCTCGGCGCCCTCGTCGCAGGGGCGTTACGTCTGTGGCGATAACCGCTACTTCGCGGGCTCGCTCGCCGATCTCAATTCATCTGGCGGCATGCGCGTCCTCAACGAAGGTGCGAACAACCAGGAGATCGCGCGTGGCGCTGGAGGCCAGAACTTCCAGTTCATCGCGAAGAACGGCATCGTCGAGGTCTGGGCGAACTGGGACCCACCGAGGCTCGTGTACTCAGGGGCCGGCCCGATCACTGTGGTTCCGCTCGACGCGACCAAACCGCTCGGGTTCATTCAGAAGGCCGGTACGTACCGCGGCAACATCCGCTTCACGAATCTCGGCGGCACGCTCCGCGTGATCAACTTCGTCACGTACGACGACTACATCCGCGGCGTGGTCCCTCTGGAGATGCCGACGAGCTGGCACCCGGAGGCCCTCAAGGCGCAGGCGTACGCGGCACGCACGTACGCGTATTCGGGTTACAAGGGCACGGCGCGCGACTACGACGTCACCGACGATCAGGCCGACCAGTGCTACGGCGGCACGCGCGTCGAGGTGCCCTCCTCCAACACCGCCGTTACCGCGACGAGCGGCAGGGTGATCACGTACCAGGGTGCGTCGATCCGCGCGTACTTCGCGAGCTCGAACGGTGGTTACACGCTCTCGGACGGATGCTGGATGAACAACGTCATCCGCTCGGGAAGCTCGTGGGTCTGCTCCGCTGGCCAGGCGTACCTCGCGCCGGTGCCCGATCCCGCGGACCGGGCTGTTGCGGCGCCGTCGAACCCGCGCGCGAGCTGGACCGCGACCTTCACCAGCTCGGACATGCGCTCGGCGGTCCTGCGCTGCGGCGGTCCGGACATCGGATCACTGCTGGCGGTCGATGTTTCGAATCAAGTACCGCCCGGCGTCGGCCACCCGATCTCCGTACGCGTGATCGGCACGGCCGCGAGCGCGGACCTACGGGCGGATGACTTTTTGCGTAATTGCCTTGGCCTACGTTCGACGATGGTCAGGCTCAATCCCTTCTGAGCATCCGTCTGTCCGTTCGTCTGTACGCTTGTTCTTAAGAAACGCCATCGACACCGCGCGGTAACGTCTCCGGCTCCTTCTCGTTCGACCATGTACAGACTCATCGCCCTGCGACACAATTAGCGCTCGCGCGCAGGGGAGGTGACGAGGAAGAGAGGGGAACTCCGCCCTTGCGCAGACAACGTCTCAGCAAAAAGCGGTTCGCTCTCCTCATCGGTCTCTTCCTTCTCGCACTTTTCCCCAACTCCGGTCCGCCTGCCGTCGCGGCGCCGCGCGTGTCGGGCGAGGTCACCGCGCACGAGGTCACGATCGCGCTCCCGGCACTGAACGGGACGCTCACCCGGCAGGACGGCGGCACGCTGAACGGCACAGACGTCGGACAGACCGGCGGCGAAACGCTTCTCTTCAGCTCACCCACGATCGCGGCCGGTCAGCTGTTCGACCGCGTCGGCGTGCACTGGGTCGCGGCCGCCGGGACCCAGGACAGCTTCTTC
>JALYLL010000327.1 GCA_030774255.1 Chloroflexota bacterium
GACCTGCTCGTCGTCGTAGCGCAGGATCACCTTGGCGTTCGACGCGCCGGAGTGCTGTCCGACGTTTCGCAGACCCTCGCCGATGATGCGGATGACGGCGCGCTCGACGAACGGCTCGAGCTGCCGCTCCGGTCCGGTCTCCTCGAAATCCACGGCCACGCCACTCTGCCGGCGCAGGTCGTCGGCAAGACGCGCGACGGTGACCGGCAGGTTCAAGCCGCCGGACTCTTCGGTCTGCCGGAGGGCCGCCATGTACTGGCGCACGTCCGAGAGGGTCGCGCGCGCGTCGCGGGCCGCCTTCGCGAGCTGCGGTCCGAGCGCGCCCGGATCGCGGTCGAGCGCGCGCTGGCAGCCCTCGAGAGCGAGCACCACGCCCGTCAGTTCCTGCGCCACGCCGTCGTGCAGCTCCTGCGAGATCCGCCGCCGCTCGTTCGAGGCGGTGCGTTGCACCAGGTCCGTGGAAGCGGACTTCTGCAGCATTCCGGAGAGGTACTCGCCGAGAGTCGCGACGAAGTCGGCCTCCGCCGCCGTGTATGGCGTCGTGGCGCGCCCGAGGACGAGGACACCCAGCACCACGCCGTTCTGCGCGCCGCCGATCGGCGCGAGCAGGAAGTACGTCGACGAAGGCGCGGCCCAGTCCGGGCGGTCCTCAGCCATCCCATACTGCGCCGTCGCGGTGCGTCGCTCGCGTAGCACCTGCGCGAGCACCGTGTCCGTGCCGGAAGTGGAGATGTCCGACGGGATCACATCGCCGTACCCGGTCGCGGCGCGAAGGTGTAGGTGATGCTCCTCGGCGGCCCACACGCCGACGGCGTCATGGCGCAGGTTATCTGCGAGCATCGCGACCGCGCTCTCGAGGTCGTTGTGCGGGTCATTCCCGAGCGTAGCGAACCGAGAGAGCTCGTACAGCACCAGCGCCTGGCGGCGATCCTCCTCGGCTCGCTGGAACTCCCCGGCGGTCAGGTACGCCGCGGCGATCTCCGACGCCGCCTGCGTGAGGGAGTCCACCTGGCTCTGCCCGTACCGCTCCTGTGCGGCGCGATGCTTCACGTTGATGACGCCGAGCGTCCGGCCGTTCGACCGGAGCGGCGCGATCATCGATTCGCTCGCGCTCGGGTCCGAGCCGCCCTGCACCTGACCGGAGAGGAGCATGGATCGTCCGGTCTGTGCGACCGTGCCAGAGATCCCTTCACCGATCCGCTTGCGATCCTGCTTCGCCGCCTCCGAGAGGCCACGCGACGTGCGGACGGAGAGCTCGCCCTGCGCGTCGGCGAGCATGATCGAGACGCCGTCGGCGCCGAACACATCCGCCAGCTGCGCGGTCGCGCGTTCGAGGAGCTGGTCGGGATCGCGCTCCTTGCGGATGATCGCCTGCAAGTCGCGCGACGCTTTGAGCTTCGCCTCTGCGTCGAGCCCCTGCCGCTGCGCGCGCCAGAGTGCATTCGCCTCCGCGAGCTCGAGACCGATGAGGTCGCCGACGCGACTCAGGCCCGCCAGATCTTCCGGCGTGAAGGCGCGACCGACGAGCATCGCGGCGAGACCGCCGACGACCTGCTCCTTCCATACCACGGGCGCGACCGCGAGCGTGTCGGCTGCGCGGCCGTCCGACAGCGAAAGCGCGACGCCGCTCGTCGCCTGATCGGACGCGCGGTCGGTCATCGCCTTCGTGAGCATTTCCGACGGAAGGCCCTCGGTCCATTTCGTCTCGGTCGGAAGGTTGTGGGCGACGTACGTCGCGTAGCCTTCGCCTTTCAAATTCAGGATCACGGCGATCGCGTCGGCGCGCGCCACCTTAGCGAGGTAGCCCATGCGCGCGTTCCAGAAATCAGCGTCGAGTCGGAGGGTCAAGGTGAGGCCCTACGCCACGCCGGCGCCGGCCTCGCCCTCGATGCGGAGCTCCAGAGATGTGCTGCCGCTGCGCTGCAACACGAAGCGCGGCTGTTCCAGGGTCGCGATCGCGGACCAGAGCTCTTCCACCAGCATGGGTACGCGGAGTCCGACCGCGAGCGTCGCGACGCCTCCCCTGAAGTCACGCACGTAGAGCGTACGGACCTGCGCCAGCGACTGAATGCGTCGCTCGATATCGACGAGACGCGCAAATGACGGCACGGGCGAAAGCATCAGCACAATGTTGGCGGTCGGAACGGCCGCCTCCTCCCTCTCGGGAGTGAGTTGCTCCGATTCCGCCACCGTCGGAGTGGGTTCGCGCTCGACTACGGTCAGTTCGGGGGCTGTCGGTGCGGTTTCGACGGTGTTTTGGGCCTGTCGTTCGAAGAGCTCCTCTTCCTCCACGACCGGCTGCGTCTGAGCCGCTCTGGCCGCCTCCGCGGCGCGAGCCGCCTCCTGCGCGGCGCGCGCGGCAGCCTCGGCGATGCGCGTGGCGTCGGCGATGCGGACCGCCTCGGCGGCCGCGGCGCGTCGTACCTCCTCAGCCGCGAGACGCGCGTTCTCGGCACGGCGCGCGTCTTCCTCCTGGCGCAGCGCCGACAGCCGCTCGTCTTCATTACGGCGCTGCTGGTCGCGACGCTCTTCCTCTTCCCGCCATTGGGCCGCGCGTCGCTGCTCCTCCTCGCGCCACTTCGCGGCGCGCCGCTCCTCTTCGTCACGCCGCTGCTGTTCGAGGCGCGCGGCATCCGCGGCGCGGGCCTCGTCCGCGGCTTGGCGCGCGTCTTCAGCGGCGCGAGCCCCGGCGATGGCG
>JALYLL010000328.1 GCA_030774255.1 Chloroflexota bacterium
AGGTCGTGCCTTGGCGGCGGCGGAGCCACGCCCATGCGCGCGCGAGGATGACGTCGGGCTCCCGCGGATCGCAGCCCACGACGAAACGCGCGAGCGCTTCGGTCACGATCGCGTCGGCGACGTGGGCGTACTCGCAGCCCCAACCGTCGCTGATCTCGCCGTACCCGGTGACGCCCCTGTCGGTCTCGACCTTCACCAGGCAGTGGGTGAGGAAGGTGGGCCCGAGCGGGTGACCGGTGCCGCCCTTCGGCGGATCGAGCGGAACCGAGATCGGGATGGTGGAGAGCCGCGTGACCGCGGTCATGCTCGTTCGGTCTCGTGCCAGAAGAGGACGCGGCGCTGCGCGAACGTCACGATCTCGGTGAGGACGACGCCGAGCGCGGTGAGGATGACGACCCCGCTGAAGACTTCGGTCGTACGGAGCGTGACGGCGGCGGCGGTCATCATGTGGCCGACGCCGTCCCGCGCGCCGACTAGCTCGCCGACGATCGCGCCGATGAGCGAGAGGCTCACGTTGAGCCGCAGCGCCGCGAAGAAGTACGGCAACGTGTTCGGCACGCGGAGACGCCAGAAGATCTCGCTCCGCGAAGCGTGGACACTCTGGAAGAATTCGAGCGTCGCCGGATCGACCGCGCGCATACCGGTGATGCAGTTCACGAGGACGGGGTAGAACGTCGCGAGCGCCGCGACGATGGCCTTCGGCATGATCGTGAAGCCGAACCAGATGATGAAGACCGGGGCGAGAGCGATGATCGGCGTCGAGCGGATCGAGATGACGATCGGGTAGAGCGCCTGCTCCGCGAAGCGCGAGTGGGTCATGACGACGGCTAAGAGGAGCCCGGTGAACGTGCCGATCGCGAGGCCGACCATAGCCTCGGTGAAAGTCACGTACGTGTCGTAGAGGATGCCTTCGGCCGGAGCGCCCACATAGGTCGGGGGCACGAAGCCCGCGCTGATGAGCTTCCAGAGCGTGCCGGCGACGTCGGATGGGGCGGGCAGAAGGTAGATGGGGATGTTCAAGAGGCGCACCAGCGCTTCCCATGCCGCGAGCGCGAGTGCGAGCGCGACGAGAGGAGGCACCAGGTTTTCCCCGAGGCCACGGAGGCGCGCGCGGCGAACGATCGCCGGGGAGTCGAAGACGGGAGCGGCCGTGGTCATCGCGTCGCGCGCACCGACTCGTGCCACGAGAGCACGCGGCGTTCGCTCCAGTTCATGAACAGCGTCAGCGCCACGCCGGTGATCGCGAGGAACAGGATCGCCGCGAACATCGCCGGGATATCCAGATTCAGCGCGGTGTCGTTGATCACCATGCCGATGCCGTTCTTCGATGAGAAGAGCTCTCCGACGATGGCGCCTGCGAGCGCGAGGTTTACGTTGACTTTGAGCGCCGCGAACAAGTGCGGCTGCGCGGTCATCCAGCGGAGGCGCGTGAGGATCTCCCAGCGGCTGGCGCCGACGCTCCGGAAGAACTCCAGAGCGAGCGGGTCGACCGACCGAAAACCGGTGATGCAGTTCACGAGCACGGGGAAGAACGTGATCAGCGCGGCGAGAAGGATCTTCGGCTGGAGCTCGTAGCCCAGCCAGATGCGCAGGAGCGGCGCGATCGCCACGAACGGAACGAGCTTCAGGATGACCGCGAGCGGGAAGAGGCTCTTCTCGAGGATGCGCCAGTTCGCCATGAGCACAGCGCCGACAATGCCGACGGTCGTGCCGATGGCCAAGCCGATCGCGGCCGCCGCGAGCGTGAACGAGAATTCGTAGGCGTAAGAGGGGAACTCCTCCCACAGGCGCTTGACGACGAGCGACGGCGGCGGGACGACGAACGCCGGGGTGTTCGTCGCGCGGATGAGGACTTCCCAACCCGCGAAGAAGGCCACCAGGCCGAAGACCGATGGCCAGGTACCGCGAAGCCGCGCCAGCTGGCCCTCGCGCGTGCCCGCGCGGGGGAGCGCTCGCGCGGCCGTGGTCGCGGTCACCGCCGACTCACGCCCGCAGGAGGTGCCGCAGATGGTCGGCCATGCGCACGAACTCGGGTGCGGAC
>JALYLL010000329.1 GCA_030774255.1 Chloroflexota bacterium
TTCGCGGATCACCGTTCCGTTGGATCGGCGACCACGTGCCTCGCTGGCTGGACAACGCAGGCGATCACTACCTCGTGCGTCAGGCGAAGGAGATCTACGCGACGATGCGCCCGAGCGACGCGACGCTCGTTCACGGCGACTTCCACCATCACAACCTTTTGAGGCATCGCGACGGCTGGGTCGTGATCGACCCAAAGCCGATGGTCGGCGACCCGGAGTTCGACGTGCCCACGTTCATGTGGAATCCCATCGGCCACCTGCCCACCCAGGAGTCCGTGGAGCGGTGGATCGGCGCGTTTGCTGATGCCGGCCTGGACGCGAATCTTCTCCGGAAGTGGGCCATCGTGCGCGGGACCTATCAGGGACTGCCGCTGTCGCACGGCCTGACGCAGGAAACCTCGCCACAGCTGAGGGTGGTGCGGGCGCTGCTCTAGCGCCGCCGCCCTTTCGACACCGTGCCGCTCGGGCACGGGGCGCAGACTCTTTCCGTGCGGAGGGTCGTGGCGATCATCTTCGTATCTCTGGCGCTCGCCGTCGGCGGGGGCGCGTATGCGTGGAACGAGATCGTTCCGGGTCCGCCGACGACGATCGCGATCGTGCCCGCGGAAGAGATCGTGATCGCGCCGACCTCAGAGTTCCAGTTCGCTTCGGACATTCGTGACGCGCGGAACCGGCTCGTCGGTATGAAGCCGGCGTGGACGTCGGAGGGGTCGATCGACGAGCGCGGACTCTTTACGGCGCCCGATCGCGCCGGCGTGTACTTCGTTCGTGCCGCGATCGGCGAGCTCACTGCGACCGCGAAGGTGACGGTCAAGCCAGGCGCGCCGCGGACAGTGCGCGTTCTGCCGGCGGCCGCGAGCCTCAAACCGCGTGACACGGTGGCCTTCTCGGCGACCGCGTTCGACGACTGGGGCAACAGCGTGCCGGTGACGCCGACCTGGCACGTGACCGCGGGCACCGGCACGATCGACGAGCAGGGCATCTTCACAGCCGCCGGGTCTGGGGTCTCCACCATCACGATGGACGTCGCCGGCATCGCGGCGTCCGCGACCGCGACGGCGCAGTGCGTGCCGCCGCGGACCGACACCGTGGGCGGCATCACCTTCACCGTCGTCTGTGGGGCGAACGCCGACGTTTGGCTGAACGGCAACGGGCTCGACGCCGCGAACGTCACGCAGACCATCGATCAGGCCGTCCTCGCGGTCGAGTCCGCATTCGGCCGCCCACTCCGGCACCGGCTGAACGTGAATGTCTTCGCGACGAAGGCAGCCTTCGACATCGGACTCAAGCAGGTGCTCCGAGTCGAGCCGACGCCGCTCGAGGAGGGCGTGTTCATCCCGCCCGCGATCATCGCGATCGACTGGAACGGTGGCGACCTCCCCGAGGCGATCGCGCGCCACGAGATCACCCACCTCGTCGTCGACGAGGCCGCCGGCCGTCGCGTCGCGGTACCGTTCTGGCTGCACGAAGGTCTCGCGACGTTGAACGAGTTCCCGGTGAGCGCGGATGCAGCGCTCATCAGCCGGTACTGCACCGCGTCCGCCGCGAAGACGGGTCAGGTCCCCGCGTTGTCGTCGATTGCGTCGGGGGCCGACTGGCGCGCGTATCTAAACGACGTCGGTGTGATCGCGTACTACCTCGTCGCGCAAGTCGCCTCGTTCATCGTGGCGGACGCCACGAGCGAATCGAACCTGCTTGACAAGATCGGCGGCGGCCTTTCGGTCGAGAGCGCGTATCAAGCAGCGAGCGGACGGTCATTCGAGACGTTCACGTCGGGACTCAGCGATCGCGCACTCGCCCTCGCCGACGGCTATCCCGGGATCGCGAGCACGACGCGGGAGTCAGATGGGGCCAGCGTGTACGTCCTCTATGGACAACCGCCGGACGTTCGCATCAGCGTCAACATCTCCAACGCGCGCTTCGGCGGATCGAACGCGCCCGTGACAAACCGCTACGGCTGCGCGACGGGCCTCCTCGGCAGCTCCTGGCCGCGAGGGACATACCTAGTGACGCTGAATGGGCCTGCCGGCCGCGCGACCGCGAATCTACAGCGCTAGCGAAGCCAGGGCGGCGCTTCCCAGCGATCCGGGAGCACGGTGACCTTCACCGGCATTTCTGCCGCGGTCTCCGATGCCGCCTGGATTTGGTTGATGAGCATCGGTCCGTACGGGCAGAAGGGCGTCGTGAGCACCATCTTGATCTCGGCCTCCTCGGGCGTGAACACGACCTCTCGAATGAGGTCGAGGTCGATCACCGAAAGCCCGATCTCAGGGTCGAGCA
>JALYLL010000330.1 GCA_030774255.1 Chloroflexota bacterium
AGATAAGCGACCCCGAGACTGACGAGACCGATGACCACGCTCGTGGCGGGGCCGGCGATAGCCATGAAGAACTCCGCCTTCGCTGACGGCGGCTCTTTCCGCAGGTTCGCGACACCACCCAGAAGGAAGAGCGTGATCGACGAAACCGACATCTGGAACCTTCGCGCGACGAGCGAGTGGGCGAGCTCGTGGGCCAGAACCGACCCGAAGAACAGGAACGCGGTGATCGACGCAACGACGAGGCCTTTCTGGTTCGACCACTGCGGGAATTGCTGGGGGAACGAGTCCGCGAGATTCAGCACGACAAGAAAGAAGATGAGGATCCACGAAAAGTGAATGTTGATGTCGATGCCGAAGAGGCGCGCTATGCGAACCGAGCCGGGCACGTTTCCGAGCATAAAGCGGAAGCGGGGAACGCCTGATCCGCGCCGCTCCGATCAGCGTAAGGTGAGAGGCCAGCACAGGGGAGGCATGAGCATGCGCAGACTCGGAATCGCGTTTGGCACGGTGGTTTTGACGCTCGCGGGAATGGCCGGTACGGCAGCCGCGGACAGGCCCGCGGCGAGCACCTTCATCGCCGTCCTCAACTCAGACAACGAGACAGGGGTGTGCGCCGGGATCTCGGCCTCGGCACGCGGAGTCGCGGTCTTTCACGTGACGGACGAGGCGACAGGGACGGTCGAGTGGACCCTCGTCGCGAACAATCTGCCGGGGACGACCTCCGCCGCGCACATTCATCGCGGGCAGCCTGGCGTTGCGGGATCGGTCGTTCAGCCGCTCACGTTTCCAGCCGGCAATGAGAACGGCGTGATCGGAACCGGGACATTCACGAATGCGGCGCTGCTCGCGGCGATTCGCGCCGACCCGGGCAATTACTACGTCAACGTCCACACCATGCCCAACTGCCCCGGCGGCGTCATCCGCGGTCAGTTTGGAACCCAAGGACCCTAACCAGCTGATGGGGCAGGCGGCGGCCGTGCCGGCTGCCTCCTGGATACTTGGGTCGATGGACGCTTATCTCGCCGTCGTTGCGAAACGCGAAGTCCGCGAGTACACGGATCGGCCTGTGCCGGAGGACGTGCTCATGAAGATCCTGCAGGCCGGGCGCGCGGCGGGGAGCAGCAAGAACACGCAGCCGTGGCGCTTCATCGTCCTCAAGGAACGACAACACCGGCACGATCTCTCGAGCGCGATGATGGCGCCGCGGAACCTCGACCGTTGCGCGGTCGCGATCGCGGTCGTGCTTCTGAACGAGCGCCTGCGTTTCGATGCTGGACGCGTCGCCCAGAACATGATGATCGCGGCGTGGGGTCTCGGCGTCGGCAGCTGCCCGAACTCGGTGCGACCCGACGACCACGACCGGATGCGGCAGGATCTCGGCGTTCCGGCGGACGCGGCGATCGCCACGATCGTCACTCTCGGGTACCCCGCGCCCGGCCAGCCGCGACCACGCCCGAACGCCGATCCCGAAAAGATCGTCGCCAAACTGAATCGCCTTCCGCTGGAAGAGCTCGTTCACCGCGAGCGTTTCACCGGTTAGCATGTAAATCAAAACCGGAGAGACATTGACCCTCGCACCACCGACCGCTCGCTTCGGCGAGCTCGCGATCCACCCCGACATCTCCCGCGCGATCGATGAGCTTGGCTTCATGGCGCCAACGCCCGTCCAGACGCGCGCCATCCCGATCCTCCAGGCCGGCCGTGACCTCTTCGCTCAGGCCCAGACGGGCACCGGGAAGACCGCGGCGTTCGCCATCCCCATCCTCGAGAAGGTCGACGCGACGCTCAAGCGGCCGCAGGCCCTCATCGTCGTGCCCACCCGCGAGCTCGCGCTCCAGGTGACGCGCGAGTTCGGCGCGATCGGCAAGTACCGCAAGTCACACGAGGTCGCGATCTACGGCGGCGTTCCGTACGGCCCGCAGGAGCGAGCGCTCGCGCGCGGCACGCAGATCGTCATCGGCACGCCGGGGCGTTTGCTCGATCACATCGAAAAGGGAAACCTTGATCTCTCCGGCCTGTTCATCGTCGTGCTCGACGAGGCCGACCGCCTTCTGGATATGGGGTTCGCACCAGAGGTCCGGCGGCTGCTGCGGCGGGCGCCGGATCGCCGGCAGACCGCGCTCTTCAGCGCGACGCTCGTCGCCGACGTGCGCGACCTCGCCCAACGGTTCAGCCACAACGCAGCGGAAGTCTCCATCGAGCCGGAGAAGCAGAACGTCGACACCATCGACCAGGTGTACGTCGAGGTGCTCGAGCAGGACAAGGTCCGCGCGCTGGAGGAGCTCCTTCGCCGGTACGAGACGGATCAGGTGCTCGTGTTCCGGCACACCAAGCGCGGCGTCGACGATCTCGAGGACAAACTGAAGAAGAAAAAGCACAACGTCGCCGCGATCCACGGCGACATGACGCAGCGGGAGCGGGAACGCACCCTCGAACGATTCCGCGAAGGGGAGCTCCACGTGCTGATCGCGACGAACGTCGCTGCCAGAGGGCTGCACATCGAGGACATCAGCCATGTCGTGAACTACGACCTCCCCGAGGATGCCGACGTGTTCACGCACCGGGTCGGCCGGACCGGCCGCGCCGGCAAGACCGGGGTCGCCGTCACCTTTGTCGGGGAGTGGGATTTCGACGAATTCGATCAACTCCGTGCCAAGGCGGGTGTGCCGTTCCGCCGGGAGATCCTCGAGCTCTACGACCGCCAGTAACCTCTCCGCGTGGCGACGACACCGGCCCCCGACCAGCACGACGCGTATGCCGTCGTTCGCCTCGACTCGTTCCGCAACTTCACTCCGCGCCCCGAGAACGTGAGCGTCCGCAGGGTCGTGCACCACTTCGCGGAGGCTGAGCTCGAGGTCCGGCACCTGAACATGACGGCCCCGACCGGGACCGTCTACTTCATCCAGCGCACGACCGTCGCGCGCCGTATCGAACCTGTCGTCGTGCCGCTCTCCCCAGCGGTCGCGACCGCGGAGACTCCGCTATCTCCTCGCTCTCGCCGCGCGCGTGCCGAGAAAAACGGCGGGAAGACAAAGCGCAGGTAGGGCTACGCCGGGACTTTCGCGAGCTCCTTCCGCACGACCTTCGTTGCCTCGACGACCGCGGTGCACTTCTCGACGCATTCCTCGACGGTCCGCGTCTTCAGCCCGCAGTCGGGGTGCGGCCACAGCTTGTCGGCCGGCACATAGCGAAGTCCCTTGCGG
>JALYLL010000331.1 GCA_030774255.1 Chloroflexota bacterium
CGTTTCGAAGAAATACATGCGGCCGGCTTTCATGAAGCGCGCGCCGATCACCGTGCGAGGCGTGATCATGCGGACGCTCCGGCGAATGCCGCCGCGTAGGGGAGCTTCAGCGCCAGCAGCTCGAGCATCATGCGCGCGTTCACGTTCGACTCGACGACATCACGCCGCCACCGATCGAGCGACAGCGCCAGGTCCACGAGCTCGCGCTGCCCCACGGCATTCGCGAGCGCGGTCGATTCGCGCGCCCGCTCCGGACGGAGCGCGCGCTCCGCGCCGTGGGCCGCAACGGCGGCATCCCGCGCGAGCTCGCTCCATCCCACCAGGCGTGACTCGATGGCGTCGTTCCGTTTCTGTGGGTCGCGCTCCGACTCGGCGAGGTCCACGGCCCACCCGAAGCGGTCGGTGAGACCGCCGCCGACCAGCTTGTAGAACTCCGCCTCGAGCATTCGGCGCGCCTTTCGCGCGGCCTCGTCGCCGGCGAGCGCGATCGCGAGACCAGGCCGGCCGGCGCCCGCCGCCGCGTGACGGCGCGCGTCGGCCCCGAAGCGCTTGCTCAAGCCCTCCGCGATCTCCGCAGTCGGGACCAGTCGAAGGGGAAGTGGCACGAGTCGGGAGCGGATCGTTTCGAGCAGCCTCGAAGGGGTGGGCGTAAGGAGGAGTAGGACGGCATGGACCGGCGGCTCCTCGAGCGTCTTCAGGAGCGCGACTTCCGCGTGCTCGGAAAGATCGGCCGCGTCGTCGATGATGACGACACGCCAGCTTCCCTCAAGAGGCCGGAGGGCGAGGTCCTGCTGCATCTCGCGGATCTGCTCGATCGCGATGAACTTCTTGTCGGAGTCCTTGTCGAGGTCGACGAGCCTGGTCACGAACCGAACGTCGGGATGGGTGAGATGCTCGACTTTGCGGCATGCAAGGCATGTCCCGCAGCCGCCGGCGCTCCGTGGCTCGGCGGTGCAGAGAAGCGTCTGCGCCAGCCGGATCGCCACCGTTCGCTTGCCGATCGACCGCGGGCCGCTGAGCTCGTACGCGTGGGCCACGTCGCCTTCGAGTGCTTTCTCGCCCAGACGAGCGAGGAGGCGACGCTGCCCGATCACATCTCGCATTCGGGTGCGATGGATTCTATCGGCTGGCGGCTCGCTCGCGCGCCGCTTCGTAGGCGCGCTCGGTGCGCTCGGCGACCAGGTCCCACGTCCATTTTTCCTGCAGACGGAAGCGACCCGACTCGCCCATACGACGCGCTCGAGTCGTGTCCCCCAGAAGAGTGAGGACCGCGCGCGCGATCGCGTCCGGCTCCTGTGCCACGACGAGGCCGTCGACCCCGTCTCGCACCACTTCGCGCAGCGCCGGGATATCGCCGGCGATCACCGGTCGCCAGGCGTACCAGGCCTCCAGGTAGGTGTGTCCGAACGTCTCGTGCACCGAGGGCATCGCGAAGATCGTCGCGCGCGCGTAGGCCTCGGCTTTTTCGGCCTCGCTCACGATCCCCCGGTCGATCCAGCGATCGTCTTTGAAGCGTCGCTCGAAGCGCGCGGTCCACGCGTTCTGGCCGATCGCCACGAACCGCGCCTCGGGCCGGGAGCGCCACACGATCTTCGCGGCTTCGCGCAGTGCGTGGTACCCCTTGTATCGCTCCTTGCGGCCGACGAAGAGCACCGTCGCCGGGTCCATCGGAACCTCCGGCAGCCAGTCGATGATGGGACCGACTCCCGTGACGTGCGTGTGGCGTACGCGATGTGACACGTACCACTCCGATTCCCACTTCGTAAGAGCGATGACCGCGTCGTCGCGGCGATAGCGCGCGATGTCGGAGGCCGATGTTCCGGAGAAGCGCTGACCCGGGTGCACGAGGGGTGTTTCGACGAACGCGGCCCCCGCCGAACGCGCGGCGCGTTCGAGTGGCCCGGACCACTCGCGCGCGATCGAATGAACGACGTGTGCCCCCGCGACGGCGTGCTCGAGGTCCGCGCCGGACACGAGCGACGTGGGAAAGATGCCGTCCACCGCGGCGCCGACGCGCCCACCGCGAACGGGAAGGAAGAGAAAGCGCACGCCCTCGTGCCGCAGCTCCACGGGGCCAGGTGGAGCGGCATACACGTCGAGGGGTATGCCCGGCCGCCGCCACGCCGGTCGAAGACCCACGAGCGTCACGTCGTGATGGCGTTTCGCCAGAGCCCGGGCCAGCGCGCGTGCCTGCGCCTCGGAGCCTCCGACCGTCGAAAGGAGCTTCTTCGCGATAACGACGCGCATGGCGTCGCGAAATCTAGGCGAGTGCCTCGCCGACGTCAGCGTGGGCGTGAGCAACCGCTCGGGCGTACGCCTCCTCGACGCGGTCGATCACGAGGTCCCAATCCCATTTTTCCTGGAGCTTGGCCGACCCGGCTCGTCCCATCGTCGACCGCAGCTCGGGGTCGTCGAGCAGGCGCTGGATCGCGCTCGCCACGGCGTCGGCGCGCTGGCGGACGCAGAAGCCGTCGACCCCGTGTGCGATCACCTCGCGGAGCGGCGGTATGTCACCCCCGACGACTGGCCGTTCGTGCAGCCAGGCTTCGAGGTAGCCGAGACCGAACGTCTCGTGGAGCGACGGCATCGCGAAGACGTCACACGCGTCGAGTGCGGCCGACTTCTCGGCGCCGCTTGCGCGCTCGATGTCGACGATGCGCTCGTCGGCGTAACGCGCGAACTCGTCGAAGAAGCTCGAGTAAAACCCGGGGATACCGATGAATACAAAGCGCGTGTCCGGATGTCGTCGCCACACGAGCTCGGCGGCGTCGAGCAGGTGGATATAGCCCTTGTAGCGCTCCTTGCGGCCGATGTAGAGGACGAGCGGAGCGTCCGCCGGAATGCCGTGCGCGGCGCGGAACGCGAGCCCGTCGCGCGAGCGAACGGCGTTCGGTCCCATCCCCGTCGTGACGATTAGCGCGGCGTCCACGCCTTCGCTCGCGAACCAGCCCTTTTCCCAGTCGGTCATCGTCGTGATCGCGTCGGCGCGGCGGTAGCGCGCGAAGTCGCTCGGCGTATCGCCACCGTGGAACTGCCCCGGATGCGCGAGCGGGGTCAGGACGATCGGCGTCCCGAGTGTCTTGGCCACCTCGAGAGAGCTGTCGAGATATTCGCGACCGATGTTGTGGATGATCTCGCGATCCTCCGCGTACCACTCCAGCACGTCGGTGCGCATGAGGTCGACGAGCGTCGAGGCGTCGGCCACGCTCCCAAGGAAACCGCCTCGCGGCTTGACCTGCACGACCTCGACGCCCTCGTTCGTGAAAACCCGACGATCGTCGAACGCCTGCGCGCAGACGACGCGCACGTCATGGCCGCGAGCGGCGAGTCGCGTCGCGAACTGGTACGCGAGGCTTTCTGACCCGCCGACGCGCGCGTACGCACGCTTCGTGAAAAGGAGCTTCATCGCCAGGCGGTGTGACGCAAGTCGCGTGCTAGGACGCGACGGCGCTTTCGTCCAGACCGATGAACTTCGACCACGTGCGCTCGCCTGCGCGCACGTACGACGAGTAGAGGTACTGCGGGGTGGCCGGTGGCCGCACCGGCAGACGGAGGAGCGTCATCCGCGCCTCGGCGAGCGTGCGACCGCCCTTTCGGTGGTTGCACGACTTGCAGGCAGCCACGACGTTCTCCCAGACATGCTGCCCGCCGCGATGACGAGGCATCACGTGATCGAGCGTGAGGTCGTGCCCGCGCCGCCCGCAGTACTGGCAGGTGTGGTCGTCACGGACGAGAACTTCCTTGCGGGTCATCTTCACGACCGGGCGTGGACGCTTCACGTGGTAGGCGAGACGGATGACCGAGGGCGATGGGAACGAAAGGCGCTCGCTCGTCACGAGGTGGCCGTTCTGCTCCACGACGCTCGCCTTCTCCTTGGCGAGGAGAACCACCGCTCGGCGCACGTTGCACACGTTGAGCGGCTGAAAGTCGAGGTTTAGTACAAGGACGTTCGCGTCTACTACGCCCATGTTCCGATTCTAGGGTCAGCGCGGTACGATTGGCGTTCCGATGGCCT
>JALYLL010000332.1 GCA_030774255.1 Chloroflexota bacterium
GAGGTCGAGCCCGTCGAGAAGCGCGCGGACGTAGAGACCGGTCCCGCCGACCACCAGCGCGACGTGCCTACGAGCGCGGATCTCGCCGAGTGCTTGTTGGGCTTCGCGCTGGTAGCGGAGGACGTCAAATCTGTCTCCCGGATCCGCGACGTCGATCAGGTGATGCCGCACGCGCACGCGTTCGTCGGCGGTCGGCTTCGCCGTACCGATGTCCATTCCGCGGTAGACCTGACGGGAATCCGCGGACACGATCTCGCCGCCAAGACGCTCCGCGACTCGCATCGCGAGCGCGCTCTTGCCCGATGCGGTCGGGCCGACGATCGCGATCACGTCCGTACGGCCGCCTCCACCGCGCGGAGCGCGTCGCGCGCTCGGACAACGGTGGCATCGTCCGGTGCGACCTCGCCGTAACGCAGATCCTCGAACGCCGCGACGATCGGCGAGGCCGCCGCCCACCGCGGATCCGCGCCCGTGATGCGACGCTGGTGCTCCGAAGGAGTCTCCGCTGCGGCACGCCAGCCCTGGCCAGCGCGGTCGGCGAGGGCGAGCAGGCGCCAGTAGATCAGTCGGAGTGCGGCCGCGGGCGTGCCGTCATCGCGCGGCGCGCGCCGCTGTGCGGCGCGTCGCGGGAAGAGCGAACGCAGCGTCGCGCCGAGCGTCAGGCCCGAGGCGGCGGCACGTTCCAGCTGAGCGCCTTCAGGAAGCGTGAGCCGCCGCTCGCGCACGGCGCGCTCGAAAAGAACGAGCGCCACGAGAATGACGACGATCAAGACGACGATCTCGAATCCGCCCACGACGAGCGGTCGCGCCCGTTCGATCTCCCGCAAGATGGCTAGGTCGTCGGCCGGCGCGGCCTGGGGCGGCGTCGACGAGAAGAAGCTCCAGCGCCGAAGCAGGGGTTCGAGGATCGCGTATACGAGCGCCGCGAGATAACCGAGCGGCAAGAGCAGCGTGAAGATGAGCTGGTCGAACGCGGGAGAGAGCGCTTCGCCAACGTCGCGGAGGACCTGATCCACCACCGGCGCGGCGAGCGCTGCGACGAGCGCGCCGACACCGAGTGCGAACACGACCGAATTCGCGGACGAGAGCCGCGCGGGTCCCGCCTTTCCGGTCGTCAGCGACAGCTCCTCAGCCGAGCGCGCAACGGACAGCGCGACGGCCGACGCGGCCACAAAGATCAGCGCGAGTGGCACGAGGGGCGTGCGGTCGACAGGGATGGGCGCGACCGCGGCGAGGGCCAGGGCCGCCGCTCCGAACGGCACCGCGTTTCGCGCGTCGCTCCAGCGAACCGCGCCGCGTGCGAGCGAGACCACGCGCCAGAGATAGACCTCCGCGACGATGACGAATCCGATGATTCGGCCGCCCCACGTGACCACGTCGAGCGGATGGGTCGGTAGGATCACGGCGAGCAAGAGGCCCGCGCCGAGCGTCGCCGCGACGACCGCGGTCCCACGCGCCTCGGACCCCGTTTCGCGAAGCGCCGCGATGAGGACGAGCGTTCCTCCGATGATCCCGAGCGTCGTTGGCGTCAACGCGAGAGGCTCCAGACCGCCGTTCATGTGCACGATTGCGAGAAGGCACGCGAAGCCCACCGCCTCCATCACGGCGCGAGCGACGAGAAGCGCTGCGAAGGCGCGCGAGCTAGACCGCCGCACTTCGCTCTCTCTGACTGAGGACGTCGTGCGACACGCCATGAACGACCAGATGCGCGCCGAGAACGGCGGGTATGTCGCTCACGCACACGATCAGGACCCGGTGATGCGCGCGCCGGAGCGCGACCGCGGCATTCGCGAGACCCTGCCCGAGCCGTGGCGTGACGATCACGAGGGTCGCGCCCCACGGCAGCCGGCCTCGCTCGCGGAGAAATACGGTCTCGGGTGCGCCGACCGCATAGGGACCGAGTCGCGCGAGGATCTCCAGGCTGCGGGTCAGCGATCGCGGCCCGCGGCCGAGCGCGGACCGCGGCCGTTCGTGTGTCAGGTTGTCGATCCCGTTCGTGACGAGCCCGACCTGCCGGCCGGCGTTCGCCGCGAGACGGACGAGCTCGGCCGCGGCCGACACGACCAGCTCGGCGGCCTCGGGATCGGCCTGTATCCAGTACTGCTCGTACGAAGCGACGTTCACGAGGAAGATCGAGTCGAGGCTCGTCGCCGGCTCGTACAGCTTGGTCTGAAGCTCCCGGAGACGCGCCGACGCCTTCCAGTGGATCTCCTTGCGCGCATCGCCGCGCTGGTGCGGGCGAACGCCGCGAAAGCGGAGTGGATCGGGCACGAGCCCGCGGCGCGTGGCGGTCTCGGCAAGGGGTCGAAGCGACGCCAGCGCGCGATCGCGCACCGCGAGCGGGGCCGGGTACGCGATGACCTCGGGCGCAAGCGCCACGGTGCGTTCGGTCTGCGTGAACCCCAGCCAATCGCCGCCACGCAGGCGGAGCGGGCCGATCGCGTATGCGCCGCGAGCGGGAACACGGACGGGCAGCCGGACCACGACGCGCTCGCGACCGCGTAACGGGAAACCGCAGTCGATCCATCCGCGAGGCGTGCCCGGTGCGGGATTCGGCGGCTCGACGCCTTCGCCGAGAAAGAGGCGTGCTTCGAGCCAGGGGAGTGGGACGGGCTTGCGATTGACGATCTCGACGGTCGCTACCGGCATCTCGCCCGCAATGATCCGATCTGGGGTGAGAGTCACGCGCGCCTCCACGGCCGCGAGCGCGAGGCGACCGGTGATCTCGACGACGAGCCAGGTGATCACCGCGCCGACCGCGAGAACGATGAGCGCCGGCGCGCGGCTAATCGCCGCGACCAGGACGAACAACACGGCGGCTTGCCACGGGAATCGACCGGTTCGCGCGTCGAGCGGATGCGTCTCCATCGGTTCAGCCGGCCGTGGCGGCGATGTCCTCCGCAGGGACCGGCGTGCGTGCCAGGACTTCGGCGACGATCGCGGTCGTGGTACGCCCGCGCATCTGGGCATCGGCGTTGAGGAAAAGACGGTGCCGGAGGACCGCGACCGCCTGCGCCTTCACATCGTCGGGCAGGACGTACGCCCGCCCGCGTATCGCGGCATGCGCCTGCGCTGCGCGGTACAGCGCGAGGGCGGCTCGCGGGCTAGCGCCGAGGTCGACGCCGTCGATGCGGCGCGTGCCTCGGACGATCTCGACCGCGTAGCGGCGCACCGCGTCGCCCACGCGGACGGCGCGCACCTCGTCGCGCAGCTTCGCGATCTCAGCCGGGCCCAGGATCGGCTCGAGCGTCTCGGCGCGAACGTTGGCCGGGCCGTGAATGCGCAGGATCGTGTCTTCATCGTCCGCGTCGGGATAGCCGAGGTTCAGAAGGAAGAGAAATCGGTCGAGCTGCGCCTCGGGGAGCGGGAATGTGCCCTCGAGCTCCACCGGGTTCTGCGTGGCGATGACGAGGAACGGGTCTGGCAGCGCGTGCGTGGTCTCGTCGACCGTGACCTGTCGCTCCTGCATCGCCTCCAGAAGCGCCGACTGCGCGCGCGGCGTCGCACGGTTGATCTCGTCCACGAGCACGACGTTCGCCGCGAGCGGACCGGACCGGTACTCGAATGCTTCGGCGTGCTGGTCGTATATGGAGACTCCGGTGATGTCGCTCGGCACGAGGTCCGGCGTGCACTGGATGCGACGGAAGGTCAGATCGAGTGACCGCGCGACGGCCCGCGCGAGCGTGGTCTTCCCCACCCCGGGCACGTCATCGAGGAGGACGTGGCCTTCGACGAGAAGCGCGCCGAGAAGCTGCTCGGTCACCTCACGCTTCCCGACCACGACCGCCGCGGTGTGCTCGACGAGGCGCTCGGTCGCGCCCTGAACGGTGAGCGTCACCCGAGAACTATGCGGCCTCCAGTTTTTGCACGGAGGCGTGGCTCGAGGTGGGGCCGCCGCGAATGGCGGCGGCGGTCACGAGCGCGAGGGCAAGGCTCGCGAATGCACCCAGGGCATGAAGGGCGAGCACGATCGGGTCCTGCTCGCGCATCGAGAAGGGCGTGAACGATCGCTCGATGAAGAGGA
Source organism: Chloroflexota bacterium (assembly GCA_030774255.1). Classification (GTDB taxonomy): domain Bacteria; phylum Chloroflexota; class Limnocylindria; order P2-11E; family P2-11E; genus 3-1-20CM-2-70-9. The sequence goes on from JALYLL010000332.1 coordinate 4,025, forward strand.
TGAGCGCGATACCGATGAGCGCGCGAAGCGCGAGCGTGGCGCCGTGAACAGCGCGCGCCGCGACCGAAAGCACGACCGCCGCGAAGAGATAGACGATCCAACCCGAGCCGTCGGCCGAGATCGTCCAGCTCTTGCCACCCGGGACGTAGCCCTCGTAGATGCCGTCGGCGACGAGCGCGATGGCCAGAGCGATCGCAACGCCGCCGATGAGCCACGAGTTTCGTGTCGTGATCGCGGCCGAGCCGCGCCGCCGCACCTCCTGAGGCTCAGGCCGGGTGGCGGCCGGTGTCGATCCCTCCAGCGCCAGCAGTGTGTCGACGTCGGGTGCCGTGTTGCCGAGACGCCACACGCGGAGCGCGGTGATGAGGATGAGGAGCTCGACACCGGCGGTCGCGAAATGCGTGACGATCGACTCGACCGGCTTCGGCCCGAGCGCGAACGCGGTGATGGGGCGCTCGATCAGGAAGAAGACCGAGAGGCCGATGCGTGACTGAAGGCTGCGCTCGCTTCCTCGCGCGACCATGACCGCGACGACCGTGTTAAGGATCGCGAAGAGGTACGAGATCTCGGCCAGGTTGTTGTACTTGCCGGTGAACCAGGCCGGGCCGCCCGGATAGACGCCATCGAAGAAGCCGTCGACGACGAAAAGGATCGACGCGAACAGCATGAGCAGGACGACCGGCCGGAGTGCGCCTGCCACCCGAGACCCCCTCTCCCTCGCGCGGCCGAATGTTATTCCTACGCGCGCTGCCGGCGGGATTCCAAATGCTCGATCGTCTCGGGCGGCACGAACACGCCGCCGAGATCGGTGCCGTGTTCGCCGCGGCCGTGGAAGTCGCTGCCGCCCGTGGGCACGAGGTCGAGCTCGCGCGCGAGAGCGAGGCAGCGCGCGGTCATCTCGGGGGAATGCCCGCCGTAATAAGCCTCGATCCCCGCGAGGCCGGCCGCGACCAGCTTCGGTAGCAGATCCTCGAGACCGATCACCGTCCCGGGATGCGCGAGCGAGGGAACGCCGCCGTGCTTTCGCACGAGCGCCACCGCCTCGAACGGGTCCAGGCCGACGCGCGCGACATAGGCCGGCGAGTTTTTCGCGATGAGCGTGTCGAAGGCTGCATCGTAGGTCGGGACATACCCCTTCTCGAACAGCGCTTGAGCCAGGTGCGGCCGCCCGAGCGCGCCGCCCTGCCCTATCTCGAGCACGCGTGCGAGCGTCACGGCGTAGCCGAGCGCGTTCAGCTTCTCGACCATGAGCTCGATCCGCCGGCCGCGGTTCTCCCGCAGCCAACCGAGTCGCTCCTCCAGATCCGAGTCATCTGGATCGATGAAATACCCGAGGACGTGCGCATCGCCCCACTCGGACTCGGTGTTGAGCTCCGTCGCGGGGATGATGCGCACGCCCAGCGCGGCGCCTGTGGCGACCGCCTCGGCAACTCCCGCAAGCGTGTCGTGGTCGGAAAGCGCCTGGATCTTCACGCCGCGGGCCGCGGCGCGCTTCACGAGGTCCCCAGGCGAGAGCGCGCCGTCCGAGCGCAGCGAGTGCGTGTGGAGGTCGATCGCGTAGCCCGCGGTTATGGCTGCCACTCCCGGTCGAGGCGTTCGATCGATCGCGCGCGCCCAGTCCCGTCGTCCACGTCGATGACGACGCTGTTGAACTGCACGACCCCAGACGCCACCTCGAAGCGCCGCGGCAAATGATCGAGATAGCGCGAGACGATGATCGAGGGCTCGACGCCGAGGACCGAGTCGCGCGGCCCGACCATTCCGGCGTCCGCGAGGAGCGCCGTGCCCTGCGGGAGGATGCGCGCGTCCGCGGTCGGCACGTGGGTGTGCGTCCCGAGCACAGCGGAGAACCGCCCGTCCAGGTGCCACCCCATCGCGAGCTTCTCGCTCGTCGCTTCCGCGTGCCAGTCGAGGATGCGGACCTTCGGCGCACGGCCGGCGAGCTCGGCCAGGAGCGCATCGATCGCGCGGAAGGGGTCGTCCTGCTCCGCCATGAAGACGCGGCCGATCGCGTTGACCACGAGCGCGCCGTTATGGATGACCCAGCCCTTGCCAGGATTTCCCGGCGGAAGATTCAGCGGGCGAACGCAGTACTCGAGGGCGTCGATCTCCTTGAGAAAGCTCCGCTGGTCCCAGACGTGGTTTCCATTGGTGATGACGTCCGCGCCGGCGTCGTGGATCTCGCGCGCGATCTCGCCGGTGAGCCCCGCGCCGCCCGCCGCGTTCTCACCGTTCACGACGACGAGGTCGATCTCCGACTCGCGTTTCAGGGCCGGAACGAGCGCGGCGACGGCTTGCCGGCCAGGCTTCCCGACGACGTCGCCGACGAAGAGGATCCTCATCGCCCGCGAGCGGTGGCGGTCAGCAACGGAGTGGCTGTCGCGCGAGCGCATTCCGTTGTTCGACGGTTTGATTGAAGGCATCGACGCGCGCGTTGTTGTCCGCGAGCAGGCGGTTGTACTGATCGACAAGCGACATGTACTGGACGTAGACATCGGGCGGAAGCAAACGGCTTGGGTACTGGGCATCGATCGTTGCGATCCGTGCCTCGATGGCGGCCATCTGCGCGTTCGTCGCGTCGATCGCCGTCCGAGCGGACGCCAAGTTCGCATCGAGCGCGTTGATCTGGGCGACGAGGGCATTCGCCTGCGTGACGCAGGGGTCGGCCGGCGGCGCGGGGACTTCCGCGAACCCCATGGTGTGCAGCTCGCGCTCGCTGAACCGATTGGGGCACGTGAGGAAACCGGGGAACACCAGACAGGTGACCGGATGCGTCATGAGCCCAAAGCGATCGACCCCCTGCAGGAGCGGATCCGGGATCGCCTTCAGCCAATGCCCGTCCGGCCCGGCATCGGCGCCGCGGCAGCACCAGATGTGACCGAGCTCGTGCAGCGCGACCGCGACCGAGTTCTCGGTCGAGACCGGCCCGAGGTCATCGACCATGAAGAGAAGGATGCGCTGCGACCCGTCCGGTGAGGTGAGATGCACCGAGTTGCTCCGCCCGGGTACGACGTAAATGACGATGTCGGCCGACGAGGACACCAGCTTCACCGCGCCGAGCCCTCTCGTGGCCGCGGACCATTCCTTGACCAGCGTCCCGTTGAGCCGCGCCGCGCTCGCATCCCGTGCGGCGACGAGCGACGGCTCGAGCTTCGTGTTCAGACCGTCGAGCCCGGCGATCGGATCGACTGCCTGGATCCGCGCGGTGAAGCCCTTGGCATCCAGGCTTTTGAGCCCGATGTCGAACTGCGACCACGTGCTGCGCGCGGCCTGAGCGCCGGTGCAGGTCACCTCGTGCCGGCCGTTGCCGGCGGGAACGAGCGGCGCGGGATACGTGAGGGTCACCGTGCCGGTCACATCGGCCGTGCCCGCGAGTGTTTTCGGAGGACCGTCGCCAAAGACTCCTGGCTCGACCTTGATCGCCACGTCGCAGCGGTCGCCGGGCACGGTCTTTATCTCGAGGGCGCCGTAGCTCGAGCTCGCGATGGTCAATGGGACGGGCGACGCCGTCGGCGCGACCGTCGCCGGCGCCTCAACGCCGGCGGGCGACCGAACCGGCACGCTCGGTGAGGCCGCCGGCGCGCAAGCCGATGTGAGAACGGCGGCCAGCAGGACGAGCCCCGAACCCCTCACTCCACGTTCGATTGTGAGGGCAGGTCTTAGGCGGAGTTGTTTCCGTCCTGGAGCGTTATTTCGCGTACTCGACCGCGCGGGTCTCGCGGATGACCGTGATCTTGACCTGACCTGGGTACTGCAGCGTGTCCTGGATCTTCTGCGCGATGTCTCGCGAGAGGCGCGCGGTCTGAAGATCGTCGAGCTGCTCGGGCTTGACCACGACGCGGACCTCGCGACCGGCCTGGATCGCGAACGACTTCTCGACGCCGGGGAAGCTGTTCGCGACAGCCTCGAGCTCCTGCAGACGCTGGATGTAGTTCGAGACGATCTCGCTGCGAGCGCCAGGTCGCGCTGCGCTGATGGCGTCGGCCGCGGAGATGAGCGTGCCGACCATCGTCACCGGTTCCACGTCGCCGTGATGCCCGACGACTCCGTCGATGACGGCCTGCGGGAAGCCGTAGCGCTTGAGGAGCTCGCCGCCGATCACGGTGTGCGGGCCTTCGACCTCATGGTCGATCGCCTTGCCAATGTCGTGCAGTAGACCGGCGCGCTTCATCGTCTGCGGGTCGTAGCCCGTCTCTGATGCGAGCATCCCGGCGACGTGCGCGACCTCGATCGAGTGACGCAGGACGTTCTGACCGTACGACGTGCGGAAGTGCAGACGTCCGAGCAGCTTCACGAGATCCGGGTTCAGCCCGCCGATGCCGACCTCGTAGATCGCCGCCTCGGCCGCTTCTTTCATGACCTGGTCGATCTCGGTGCGAGCCTTGCCGACCATCTCCTCGATGCGCGCCGGATGGATACGGCCGTCGACGAGAAGACGCTCGAGCGCCCGCTTCGCGACCTCGCGACGGATCGGGTCAAAGCCTGAGACCACGACCGCCTCGGGCGTGTCGTCGATGATCAGGTCGACGCCGGTGAGCGTTTCGAGGGTCCGGATGTTCCGGCCTTCGCGTCCGATGATCCGGCCCTTCATGTCATCGCTCGGGAGAGCCACGACCGTCACGCTGTGCTCGGCTGTGTGCTCGGCGGCGTATCGCTGGAGGGCCATGGTGATGATGTCGCGAGCACGGTCGTCCGCCCGCTCGCGGGCCTCGATCTCGAGCTCGCGGACCTTTCGGCCAGTGATGTCGCGCATCTCTTCCTCGACGCGGTCGAGGAGAAGCCCGCGCGCCTCCTCCATGGTCAAGGAAGCGACTCGAGCCAGCTCGGTGCGCTGCTCGTCCTGGAGCTGTGCGATTTTCCCCCGCTCGCCGTCGAGCTCCTGCTCTTTTAGGCCGAGCCGGCGGTCGCGCTCGTCGACCTGGGTGATCTTCTGGTCGAGCTGTTCGTCCTTCTTGTCGAGCCGGCTTTCGTACCGCTGAAGCTCGGCTCGACGCTCGCGGTTCTCCAGCTCGGCGGTCTTGGCGACTTTGAGGGCCTCGTCCTTGGCCTCGAGGATGATCTGGTTCTGCCTGGCTCGCGCCTCGGCGAGCAGGCGATCAGCGTTCGCCCGCGCGGTGGTCTCGCTCGCGAGCGCGAACGAGCGTCGCAAAAGAAGGGCGATCCCGAAGCCGACGAGAGCCGCGACGAGGGCCACAAGGCCCACGACGAGCATGTCGGGCATGACGGCGATCCTTTCCGTGCCGCGTGTGCGGGGACGCTCGCGTGTCTGTTGTGCGCTCGCCCCCGTTTTCGCGTAAGTGACCGGCGGAACGGGGCGCTCCACCAGCCAGTTAGTTCACAAAGATTTAGTGACGTCAGGATAACGCAGTTCGGACGCCGCGTACGAAACGCGTACAGCGTTGGGGGGCTTCACTCCCCAGCCCCCGGTAGGCTTGGCAAAGTGCCGGACCCCGAGAACGAGACCCGCCTCGACGAGGTCGCCCTCGCCTCTCTCCTGGCCGCGGGCACGGGCTGGACCCGGGATGGGGGCGCCCTCAGCAAGACGTTCACGTTCAAGGGCTTCAAGGGAGCAATGGCGTTCGTGAACCGGGTCGCCGAGGCCGCCAACGCGGCGAACCACCATCCGGATATCCACCTGGAGGCCTACAAGACGGTCCGGATCGTCCTCACGACGCACATCGCGCACGGCCTCACCGACGCGGACGTTGCGCTGGCGAAGGGGCTCGATGCGGCGGAGCGGCCGTCTGGTACCTAGAGGGCGAAAGTGGTTAGCGCCTCGTCTCCTTCAAAACGAGCGTGAGTGGCTTCGGTCATCGGGGCTGACTCACGATCGATCAGGACATCGGGCAGCTCATGCGCCGCGAACTCGCGATAACTCTCCCGTCGGGCGCGCGTAGTACCGGACCCGCGAGCGAGCCGCGGGATCCGCCCGCACCGTGATTAGGACAGGCCCGGGACACGCTCGACCCACTGGGCGCGCCATGCCGGCGCCTCGAACGGAGCGCCAAATACGAGCGTGTCCTTGAAGACTTTGGCGTCGCGGAACTCGGTGATGGCCATGAGGTGCCACGTGCGAGGGTCGCCCGGGTATGTCGCGGTGAAAAGACTCGTGTAGACATCGCCGGTCCCCGTGATACGCAACAGCGTTCCCAAGGGCGTGGCGACCCAGCGATCTTCGCTGCCGTGAACCTTCCCCGTTCCGGTCTGGGCGAGACCTCCCGGCCAGTGGTCGGCGATGGCCCGCGCATTCGCAGGGCCCCGGACCCGCTCGCCGGACTGCGGCCACTCCGCGACGTAGTCGTGGTGTCGAAGCTTGTCCTGCGTGTCGAGATCCTGCTCGATGACCGCTCGCATGTAGCGATCCATGATTTCCCGGTTGCTCTTCTCGCTCACAGAACCCTCCCGCGTCGTTCTGAACCACCTGAACGCGTCTCGCGCGCGCAGCGGTCGTACCACACGATAGGGCAGGCGTCGTGCCGCAAGTCTCTCCTAGACGGCCCTATCGACGCGTAGGACGCGCGGCTCCGATGGGCCATTTCGATGACGAGAAAGGAAGCGCTGGCGTGATCGGCTCGCGCGCATCGCAGGCTGACCGGCGAGGCTTTGCTCCGCTATGCCAACTTCATCGCAGATTCCGCTGCAATCCGGTGGCGATCTCGGAGATTGTCGCTCGCGCGTGATCTGAGGGCCATTGAGCAGTCGGCCAGCGTAAACACTAATGTCACAAGATCCTGCGAGACTCGACGCAGACGGCGCTGGGTTGTGCCGCGCGATGCGGCGGATCAGCAGCGACGCAGTCTGAGCCCGCGCGGCCAGGATCCGCGTCTGGTTGCACACTTAGGCACGGTGCCCGACGAACGCAAGACCGTGACGGTGCTCTTTGCCGATGTCGTCGGGTCGACCGCGATGGGCTCCCAGCGCGATCCGGAGCTCGTGCGCGACGTGCTGCGCCGATTCTTTGCGCGAATGAAGGCCATCGCGGAGTCCCACGGTGGCACGGTCGAGAAATATATCGGCGACGCAGTCATGGTGATCTTCGGCCTGCCGCGCCTGCATGAGGATGATGCGGAGCGCGCAGTGAGAGCCGCCCTCGCGATGCGCGCAGCGACCGCGGAACTCGAGGCGGAGCTCCGGATCGGTCTAGCCATACGCCTCGGCGTGAACACGGGGGAGGCCGTGGCCGGCGCCGGAGACACCCCGCAGTTCCTTGTCACCGGCGACGCGATCAACGTCGGGGCGCGTCTAGAGCAGGCCGCCGAGGCGGGCGAGATCCTCGTCGGCGAGCGCACCCGGACGCTCAGCAGCACCGCGGTCGAGTACGGGCCTGCCCGGCGCGTAATCGCCAAAGGGAAGGCCGAGCCGGTCCTCGCGCACCCAGCAATCCGCGCGCGCACGGAAGTTCCGATCCAGCATCGAGGCCTCGCGCCGCTGCGTGCTGACCTTGTCGGGCGCGAAAAGGAGCTTCGCGTACTCCTTGAAGCGATCAGCGCAGTCACCGCGGGGGCGCGGCCACAGCTGCTGACCGTGCTTGGGCAAGCGGGCGTCGGCAAGTCGCGCCTCGTCGAGGAAGCCCTTGGGCGTGCGGGTGAGACGTCGCTTCGTGTACTGCGCGGCCGCTGTCTTCCATATGGCACGGACAGCGCGTACTGGGCGTTTGGCGAGGTCATACGTTCCGACGCTCGGATCGTCCTCGATGATGACAAACCCTCCGCACTCGCGAAGCTCGACGCGAGAGTCCGTGAGCTCTTTGCAGACGTCCCGCAGCGCGCGCTTGTGCGCGCGCGCCTGGCCGTGCTCATCGGCCTCGAGGACCGCGACGCCGCCTTGTCCGACGTCGTAAAAGAGCGCATCGCGGCCGAGCTCGTCCGTGGCCTTCGGCGTTACCTCGAAGCGATCGCGGCATCGGAGGGCCCGCTCGTCCTGGTCATCGAGGACCTCCAGTGGGGCGAGCGCCCAGTGCTGGATGCGCTCGAAGATCTCATCGATCGCCCGGATACCGCGCGGATCCTTCTCGTGTGCTTGGCGCGGCCCGAGCTCGTCGAGCTGTACCCCGGCTGGGCCGGATCGCGGGCGAACGCCATGACGGTCATGCTCGAACCGCTGTCCGATCGCGACATCGCCACGCTCATCGCGCGCCTGCTTAAGCTCGACGATCTGCCGCCAGCGCTTCGCGAGCTCATCGGAAGGGGCTCTGGTGGAAACCCGCTGTTCTGTGAGGAACTCCTCCGGATGCTCATCGATGACGGCACGATCGTTCACCAGGGGGAGACATGGCGGTCAACTGCGCCCACGGCCGACATTCGCATTCCGGACAGCGTCCAGGCTGTGCTCGGCGCGCGCCTCGACAGTCTTCTCCCCCCGGAGAAACTCGCGCTTCAGACGGCGAGCGTCCTCGGCGAGCGGTTTAGCTCGTCGGTCCTCTTCGGCCTCCGGACACCCGCCGAGCTCGCTCCGGCGCCGGAATCGCTTGTCCGCAAAGGGATGTTCGTCGAATCCGACGACGGGGAGACCCTCACGTTCAGGCACGTTCTGATCCGTGATGTGGCGTACAGCTCGCTCGCGAAGGCGGAGCGCGCCGATCTTCACGAGCGGGCCGTCGCGAGGCTGGTCGAGACAGCGCGCGATCGAGTCGCCGAAATCAGCGAGGTCCTCGCGTATCACGCCGAGCGGGCCTTCGCGCTGACGAGCGAGCTACCCGAACGTCGGGAGCAAAGGAGCTCACGGGCAAGCTCGGCGATCGACAGGCTCGCCGCCGCCGCCGATCGAGCCGCTGGGCTGTATTCGAACGAGAAAGCGGCCGAGCTTTATTCGCGGGCAATCGCAATCGCCTGGGCCGAGCAGCCGAACTCAAAGCTACTGGTGAGTCTCTACGACAGACGCGGCCGGGCGCTCGAGCTCCTGAACGACTTTGTGCAGGCCCAAGCGAACTACGAGGACATGGAGCACCGCGCCAGTGATCTGGGCGATGAGTCCATGCTGCTGGACGCGCTGTCGCGGCAGGCGACGATTCATGCAGTCGGAGCGCAACAGCTGGATCGGAATCGGGGTGAGGCGCTCATCGATCGCGCGCTCGAGATCGCTCTCCGTCGTGGAGACAAACCTATCGTGGCTCGGCTCAAATGGAGCTACGCGCATCTCGCGGTCTGGACAGGGCGTCTACAGCTAGCGATCCAATCGGCCGGAGAGGCCGTAACGATCGCTCGAGATCAAGGTCTGAAGGAAGAGCTCGCCTACGCCCTGAACATCCTCGCCCGAGGCGAGGCGCAGTCGGGCGGGCTCGATGCGGCTATGGAGCATTGGGCCGAGGCGGCGGAGCTATTCGATGGCTTGCGAAACGGACCGATGCTCGCCGACACACGCGCGATGATCGCGAGTGTCAAGGTCGCTAATGGCGACTACGACGGCGCGCTTGCCGCGGCGTCAGATGTCTACCGTCTGAGCGAAGAGAGCCACAACCCGTGGGGCCAGGGAATGAGCCGAATGACCACCGCGAACGTTCAATGGGAGCGCGGCGACTACGGCGGCGCGATCCGCGCACTAGAGGAGGCTCTGCGCTTTGGCAACGCCGCCAAGGCGAACTGGGTAGAGGGCGCACAACTCTGGCTCGTACTTCTTCACCTGGCGGCCGGCGACCAGGAGGGTGCCTTTGCCCAGTTGGGCGGCACGGCCGCTTTGGCGTCGGTTGTCGACGCCGACTCCGCTCCCCCTCTACTCGTGCTCGTTCTGGCGCATGCGGCCGTCCTCCGCGGAGACCTGGATGAAGCGCGCCGCCTACGGACAAAGGCGGAAGCGCCCGCGGTCCCCTCTCAGGTCCATGCCGTCATCGCACTCGTGTCGGCGGAAATCGCGCTCGCGAACACGGAATACGCGAGCGCGGCCCAGATCGCGCACGACGCGATCGAGGCGTACGACCGGGGAGGGCTCCTGAACCTGAACCTGGATACCGACCTCAAGTGGATCGAAGGCGACGCGCTGCTGCGCGCCGGCGCCCTCACTGCCGCATCGGCGGCGCTTGCGCGCGCACGGTTACAGGCAGAGAGAAAGTCTCGCCGGACACTCTGGCTCATTCTCTGGTCGTTGGCTCGGCTCGCCGACGCCGAAGGACGCGGGAGCGACGGTGTGGACCTCCGGCGCCGAGCGCGCACGATCGTCGACGAGATCGCCAACAGCCTGGCATCGCTCGGGCTCGCCGACAGTTTTAGACGCACCCCACAAGTGAGTGCGCTGCTGGCCGAAACGTAGCTTTGGGAACGGCGCTCACCGACCTGAGGCGACGCGCGCGTCAACCCATGGGGTGCGTCCGCGTTCGAGGCTGGCTGGAAGCCCATCGCCTTTGCCGATAGCTGGCGGGTGATTGCCGACGCGGTTGACACCGGCCTCGTGCTCCTCGTTCGTGCCTAGACAGCGTCCGAGTCCGCGGTCTTCGGTCTCTCAATGACCTCGTCGATCACGTCATAGCCGAACCCGCGCTGCGCGAGAAATGCGTGGATCTTGCGTTTCCGCTCGGGAGGCTCGAGCGACTCCCATCGCCTCATCTGTCGCACGATCGCCCGACGGGCGCGGTCGGTCTCGCTTTCGGCGGGCATGTCCCCGAGCGCCGCGTCGATCGTTTCGCGAGCGACGCCCCTGCTGCTGAGCTCGCTGACCAGCGCACGATCGCCTTTGGGCCGAAACCGCGAGCGCTGCTCGACCCAGTACCTGGCGAAGTCGAGATCGTCGACATATCGCTGCGCGCGGAGCTTGTCGATCGCGCCGTCGATGGCCTCGTCGTCGTAGCGCTTGCCGCGCAGGTGACGCCGAATCTCAGCGACGCTGCGCGGCCTGTTCCCGAGGAACTGAACGGCAGCCTCGTACGGGCTGCCGAGCTGCTTGGGCCGGGGGCTAGCTCTCCTCACCGTTCGGGCCTTCGTTGCCGACCGCGAGGTTGCCCGCACGCACCTTGGCGTCGATCTCGGCGGCAACGTCGGGATGCTCGCGCAGGAACTGCTTCGCGTTCTCGCGGCCCTGCCCGATACGCGTCTTGCCGTAGTTGATCCACGCTCCGGATTTGTCGAGCACGCCCATCGTGATACCCATGTCGATGAGCCCACCTTCGCGCGAGATGCCCTCGCTCGCGAGGATCTCGATCTCGGCAATGCGGAAGGGCGGGGCGACCTTGTTCTTGACAACCTTCACCTTGACGCGGCGGCCGATGACGACATCGCCCTGCTTGATCGGCTCGATCGGGCGGATGTCGATACGCACGGACGCGTAGAACTTCAGCGCACGTCCACCTGAAGTCGTTTCGGGGTTTCCGAACATCACGCCGATCTTCTCGCGCAGCTGGTTGATGAAGACGACCGAGGTCTTGGAGCGCGCGATCGAGCCGGTGAGCTTCCTGAGCGCCTGGCTCATAAGCCGAGCCTGCAGCCCCACGTGCGAGTCGCCCATCTCCCCCTCGATCTCCGCTTTCGGCGTCAGTGCGGCGACCGAGTCGACCGCGACGACGGCCAGCGCTCCCGACCGAACGAGCAGCTCGGCGATCTCGAGCCCCTGCTCACCCGTATCGGGCTGCGAGACCAGGAGCTCGTCGACGTTGATGCCGATCCGGCGCGCATACTGCGGATCCATCGCG
>JALYLL010000333.1 GCA_030774255.1 Chloroflexota bacterium
TCCGGCGGATTGTCCGCGTCGCCATCGTCGACCAGTATCACGAACTTCTTTTCCCAATGCGGGGTCGGATAGGCGCCGTCGTTGCGCTCGATGTTCCGGAACGACCCGTCGGGCATCTTGATCGTGGCGGGGTACGCGAAGCGGAGCCACCATTCGTCGCCATACCACTCGTCGAGGCCGATGAGCTGCCCGGTCTGAAAGCCCGCGGTGCGGTATTTGTCCGGCCGGTGATTCTGCGTCTGCGGATTCAGGTCTCCGCGCTGCGGGTCCTCGACCACGACGCCGGTGATCCGGTTGCTCGGGTCGTCGTAGTAGGTGCCGAATGTCCCCTGGAAGCCCATGAGCACGGGCCCGTGCTGGCCGGCAAGGCTGATGACCATCACCGGCCTCCCGCTTCGGACGAGCCAGTAGACCGCCGCACCGGTCGCGTCCTCGCGCGTGTCGAAGCGGTAGTAGTGGTAGTGGTTACCCGCGTCCATGCGCTGTAGGACGGTGGCGATCGCGACGGGATCGAGGCCAGGGTCGTTGCTCTTATTGAATTGGCGGCCGAGATCCAGGATCGCCTGCGCGGTGAGTGGGTCTTTGCCCGTCGTGTAGTTCTGGATGATCCGGCAGCTCGCCGCGGCGCACGAGAGCGGCTCGCCCGTCGGGTCTTCGAACTCGGTGAACCACTTCACGTTGCTCAAGCGGTCGCCCATGGTCTTGAAGCGGTGCTCGAACGGAAAGGTACCGACGGGTGTGGTGAGCTGGAGATTGGCGACGTACTCGGTGGCGCCCTTTAGCAAACCGCGGCAGCTGAACGTTCCCTTGAGGCCGTTCGCGTCGATGCCAGCGGTGCACTCGAAGCCTGGATCCGGAGTCAGCGTCACTTTCGCAGCATTGATGTGGGCGCTCGACTCCCACGTCGCCAAAAGGGCGCGCGCCGTCTGCGTGCAGCAGGTCGCCTGCTTGATCGTGACGTCGGGCGCGCGTGAGACCGCGGTCGCGGTCGGCGTCGGGCTCGCTCCAGGCGCGGGGTCGCCGCTGCGGAAGAGGACGGAGAAGGCGACCAACGCGAAGACGAGCGCGAACGCGACGAGACCGCCCTGCGCCACGCGCTCCGCACCCGTGTACCTCATCGCGGTGATAATCCTCGCATCCCGATGGACGACGTTCGCCCCATCGCGCCCATCCGTCGACCGCTCGTAGACAAACGCGCTCGGGTCCCGGCGTCGAAAAGCGTCGCCAATCGCGAGATCGTTCTGTCGGCGATCTCGGACGGGCGCTCCCGTCTCGACCTCGGCCCGCTGGACCCCGGCGACGACATTCGGGCGATGACCGATGCGGTCGTCGCGCTCGACTACCGCGTGGACCGAGACGGCGACGAGCTGATCATCCACGGCACCGGGGCTGGCCCCCGTCGTGCGGGCGGCACGATCGACGCCCGCGACGCGGGTACCGTCGCGCGGTTCGGTGCGGCGCTCGCCGCTCTGGGAAGCGTCTCGGTCACGATCACCGGCTCCGAGCGTCTACGCGAACGGCCCATCGGACCGCTGCTCGACGCGTTACGCAGACTCGGTGCGACGGTGACCGGAGATCGCCTTCCCGTGAAGGTCGTGGGGCCGATCCGCGGCGGCGAGATCGAGGTCGCCGGAAACGAGTCGAGCCAGTTCGCGTCCGCCCTTTTGCTCGTGGCGCCGCGACTCGAAAGCGGCCTCAAGGTGCACATCGTGGGAGCGCTTGTCTCGGCGCCGTTCGTCGATCTCACGATCGCGTCGCTTCGTGAACGCGGCGTGAAGGTGGAGCGCGAGGGCAATGTGATCACCGTCCGCCAGGGCAAGGTCCGCGCGCGAGATCTTCGCGTTCCTGGGGACGTGACCGCCGCGACATACCCGGCCGCCGCCGCCGCCGTGCTCGGCGGGTCGGTGACCATCGAGGGCGTCGACGCGCGCATGCGCGAGGGCGGTCAGGGCGATGCGCGATTCTTCGAGCTTCTCGAGGCGATGGGGTGCGGAGTGTCACACCGCGGCGGCGCGGTCGCAGTCAAGAGGATCGGCGAGCTCCACGGGATCCGGGCGAACGTCAGGGACTGCTCTGACGTCTTCCCCACCCTGGCCATCGTCGCGACGCAGGCGTCCGAGGCGACGGAGCTCACGGGCATCGGCCACACCCGCAAGCAGGAGAGCGACCGGGTGACGGTCGTCGCGAACGGCATCAACGCGCTGGGCGGTCGCGCGCAGGCGTTCGCGGATGCGATCCGCGTGGAGCCCG
>JALYLL010000334.1 GCA_030774255.1 Chloroflexota bacterium
ATCCCCGACACCGAGGACCCCGTAATAGACAATCCCGATGGCTACAGCGGCGATCGCGGCGACGAGGATCGCAAGATAGTTGACGCCAAAACTAACCGTCATAGATCCGCGCCCATCACGACGACGAACGAGCGACGGACACCTGGCTCCCTCCCCTACGCTCCGAGAACGACCACGCTAGTCCCGCGAGTCAAGCGCGCAGCTGAGCTCCAGAGCGAGTACCGAGCACCTTCTACGAGGTCTGAGCGGAAGACGGGACTGTATGTCCCCAATGTTGAAACAACTCGACTCGTCCGGGACGACCGCGGATGGCTCCGGCTGGCGGGCCGACCCATCTCTCCCGAGTCGAATACTGTGCTGCGTGGCGACCACCGACCCAAGACGGCGAAAGCGCGGAACGAGCTGCGGCAGTGCGATGACTCTCGCGTGGAAAGGAGCGGCTAGAAATGCGAGGCCCCACTGGAATTATCGGGATAATCGTCACGATCGTGGTCATCTATCTGATCCTTCGCTTCCTCGGCCTCATCTGAGACAACACCCCTAAGGTCCGGCACTGTTGGTCGCTCCGCTGATCGAGTTCGAGGGATCAGCGCGCATCGGCGGCCGGGGAACCGTGGCGGCAGGCTGCGGACACGCCGGCTAGTGGTGGCGGGCGTACGGCCCCCGGGCCTCCACCGTGGAGATCCGGGGGCCGTCGCGTCTACCTGGTTCCAGAGTCTTCCCTGGCACCCTGGCGGTCATTTCGCGAGATGTCGAAAGGAACGACGCGGCGGGCATTCCCAAGAGAGCCGAGATCGCAAAACCGACTACGACCGCGGGTGGCAGGAGATCAAGGAACCGCGGGCGCATCGGTCCGAGCGGCCCGCACCGTTGTTCACGCAACAGCGGCAGATACTCGGCACGCTCGTGGACACGTGGGACGGGATGACCAATGCCGACAGGACGCGGATGCTCGCGGGCATCATCGACAGCATCAGTGCCAGCGCCAAAGGGTTCGATCGGATGGAACCGGCTGAGGACTGGCGTCCCTATCTAATCGCGGCGATTCCGAGCCCGATAGGGCTGTCTGCTGAGCGGAAGACGGGACTCGAACCCGCGATCCGCCCCTCCGCCCACATCCGCATCCGCGACGGCGGGCTCGACCTGCTTCGCGCGGCTTAGGAGACCGGGACGTTATCGGCGAGCGGGTCGGTCGTTGAAGTAAATGCGAGCACTCGCCTCCCGGATGCTCGCGCGTTCGACGACGAAAGTGAATCGAGCCTCATCAGTCGGGCTCGTCTTTTCGAGTACAGGAAACGACAGGCTCGCCCCATCGGGGAATGAAAGAAAGACCATCACGTCGTAGAAGACGTTGCCGTCCGAGAAGATGCAACCGCTGAACTCCCATACCCCCGGGTTCATCTCTCTCGGCGGACTAAAGCGGGCCGCAAGTTTGGCCCGGGGAAGACCGCAGGTTCCGCCCGTGGTGTCTCCGAAGTCAGCGGAAACGAATGTGTCGTACGCCTTGGGATTTGCTGCAGCGGCCGAAGTCAACGTTGCGCGCGTCGCCACCGGGTTCGGTGCCTCAGCCGTTGAAACGCATGCTGCGCAAACCAAGCACGCGGCGAGCAGCAACCGACGCATTAACAGACATACAACCACGCGCGCCAAGTGGTTCCCTCGCGTGATCTCCGCGACGGGGGGCTCGACCTGCTGCGCCGCGCGGCATGAACCAATGCGCGCGGAATGGTTCGCCGACGTAGAACAAGGCGCTCGCGTAGGAACGGGAACCACGGGCGGGGGGCGCAGTATTGAAACTGATGAAGCGCCTCGCCCTCGCCGCGATTCTGGTCGCGTCCGTTGGCTGCAGACCGTCGCCAGTCGAAGTGAGCAGCCCATCGCCGCTCGTCAACTCGTCGAAACCGTCCATCTCAGCGACACCGAGCGAATCCAACGATGCAAGCGTGCGCACGGCGTGCGCTGCGCGCGTGTTGGAGGAATTGGTCCGCGGTCTCAACAGCGGCGACACCCTGGCGCTTGAAGGAGCTATCGGCTCAGGCCCGCTCGGCACCCAGGGCTTTCAATGGGTTTCCCTGTCCACGTCGAGCGAATTCGGTCCCACGCTGCAGGGACCCGGTGTCAACGAGGTCGAGTACACGCCCGATGGCGCTCGCCGCATTCTGCTGCGCCACTCGCAGCAGGGTGAGCGATGGACTCTCGTTTCAGTCCGCGCTGGCGACGGCCCCAGCTGGCATGGCGGCGTCGACGCGGAAGTGCACTTCGACCGAAAGTTGGCGAACGGGCAGGTCGTGAAAACCGGTGGCAAGACGGCACTCAGTTGCGTCGGCTCCGCCATCTATGTCCTGAGCCTCGGTGACGAAAAGCCCTAGCGGAAACTGTGTTCGGAATGCATCCGTGACGTGCGTCCACGACGACGGACCCGACCTGGTGCGCCGCGCGGGTTAGCTTCTGAAGACCAGCCAGGCGGACCTCGTGGCGGTGTTGCGGACCATGGCTCTCCCGGCTGGCTTCGCACGCGCCGTCGACAAGGCAGTGGCCGCCCGGACGCGGACCTTCACCACGGTGCAGACCACCAGCGCCGGGGCGCTCGCTGCGCGACAGGAGCGGCTCAACGACATGTATCCGGCAGGCAGCATCGGCCGCGTAGACCGCGGGCTTGTTCAGGGCACCTCAATCTCAGTCGAGCTAGGTTCCGCGCGCGCCCGGGCAATAACCACACTCGTCACCACCACCCAGAGGGCGAACAGCAAGTAGGACGGGAAGACAGTCTCGATCACGCTGGACACCAGTACGAGGAGTGCCACGGCAGCGGTCGCCCAACCCAGCCAGAGCGGTAGCGCCCGCTTGGTGATGGCGATCGCGGCTGTCGCCCCAAGAAAAAGCGCCAAGGGCGTGAGCGTCAGAACCGTCAGAGAGCTGGCCAGCCCGTACAGCACCGAGAAGACGTAAGGGTCGACACGAGCTGTGAGTTGGCACCCCCCGAGGGGCGGCGCCCCGCCCGCGCAAGCCCCCATCTCGCGGGCCACATCTGGAAAGGCGAGCAGGAGGAGGTTGAGCCCGGCGACCAGCAAACCGCTGCCGAGCGCAACCGCTGACAGCCATCCCGCACCACTCTCACGGCGGCGCATGAAAAACCACAGACCGCCCAGAAAGAGGATGAGGAACAGGATGCTCAGTCGAATCAAATGATCACCAGCCCAATAGCGAGCCGCGTTCTGGGCGTAGTAGGCAGCGTCGCTTGTTGTGGGTTCGGGAAAGCCGCCGCTCACTCCCAATCCGGCAAACCAAAGCCCGGCGAAGAGGATTCCACCGGCCGCGGTTAGCCGATGGATCCAACTCAGCCTCAGCGGCGGAGCCACACGCTCGCGTGGGCCGGCTGCACCGTGCGTTCGACCGCGTCGACCAGATCGCGACGGACGGCGTCGAGATCGACTTCGTCGCGGAGGCGGATGGCGAACGCGTCGAGGGTTCGCGCCGCGTCGTACCGGGACCGATAGAAGCGCCGGTCGACGGCATCTTGGACCTGTCGCCGTATCGGCTGGAAGAGCGCGAGCGTTGCGAGCGTCGACGCCGCGACCGCGAGCTCGCTCCCGCTTGTGAACGTACGCAGCACGGCCTGGACGAGAAGGACGCTCCCGAGGAAAACGGCGCCGAGGGCGAGCGTCATTGCCGCGTAGACGATCGTCCGGCGGATGAGAACGTCGATGTCGTACAGGCGGTAGCGGAGGATCGCGATGGCGGTGGCGATCGGGATGCCAGCCGCGCTCAGCGGCCAGAGCTCTGCGCCCACGACGTCCATGACCGGGCGCGCGATCAGCGACCCCAACGCTGCGATTCCGGCGACGGCGGGAATCCATGCCGCTCCGTACGCGAACCACTTGAGCTGCTGCCGCTCCGGCCCGGCGGCGGCGCGGAAACGCAGGAAGACCGACGTGACGCACGCGATCAGTGCGCCGACGTAAAGGACCGCGGCAAGCAACCCAAGGACGCCGAGAGGCGCTGGCGCATCGACGCCGGTCGGGTTCAAGGTCTCCGTCGATACGTCCAGCGGCGGTTGATTGAGCAGCGACCCCGGCGCGAGCTGACCGGTGAGAGCTATACCAAGCACTGCGACGCAGGCGGCGATCGCGACCGGCCGCCAGCGGGTCGACAGCAGCCGGCCGTCGGGGAATAGCAGGAGCGGCAACGTGAGAAGGCCGAAGAAACCGAGCGCGAGCCCAAACTGCCCCACCCAAAGGACCCAATCGACCGCGGGAAGCGAACCCGGTCGGGTGACGACCGCGTAGTACGCGTACTGGGTGGCCAGGTCGTTCGTGCCGCCGAAGGCAATGAGGACCACGGCGACGAGATAGATCCACCCGATCGGATTACGTGGCCGGCGAGACGCGATGAGCCCGCCGACGATCGAGAACGACGTTGCGACGATCAAGTCGACAATCGACGTCGGTACGCGGCGCCCGTTCATGAAGTCGAGCACACGCGCCGCCAGGCTCAATCCGATCCCGAGCGCGGTCAGCGCCCACGCGAGCAGCCGGATCATGACGCGCGCTCCCGCAGCCACACGCTCGCGTGCGCGGGTTGGAGGGTCTGTTCAACGGCACCGAGGAGCGTGGCCCGGACCGCGTCGAGATCGACCTCATCGCGGAGCCGCGCGGTGAATGCATCGAGCATGCGCTCGGCGTCGTACTTCTGGCGGTAGAAACGCCGATCGACGGCGGCCTGGAGGCGGCGGCGGAGCGGGGCGAAGAGCGCGACCACGGCGAGCGTGGAGAGCGCGGCCGAAAGCTCGGAGCCCGCGGTGATCGGCCGGAGCAGCGTCTCGAGCGCGAGGACCGATAGGAAGTAAGTCGCGGCGAGCACCGCCGAGAGCGCGCCATACACGAGCGTCCGGTTGATGAGGACGTCGATGTCGTAGAGGCGGTAGCGCAGGATCGCGATCCCAACGGCCACCGGTACGAGTGCGATCCCGATAGCGAGGGCGACGAACGTGATTCCGCCGCTCGTTGGGATCGCATCGAATGAAGCGAGGAGAATAACGGCGATCAGGTCGAGTCCGACAAGAAGCGCGGCCGCCCCAACCCACTTGAGCTGCTCTCGCTCCGTCCCGACCGCGCGCTGCCACCGGAGGATGAGCGACGCGACGGACGCCAAGATCGCGGCTGGGAGCGCGAGCTCCGCAAGCGCGTTCTGGCCGACGGCCCCAACGTATCCGATGACCGTGATCAGGACCGCCGCGCGCCAGCCGCGCGAGACGAAATGGCCGTCCGGGAAAAGCAGCAGGCCGAGGGTCATGGGCAGGAGAAAGCCAGCGAAGAACGTGACCCCGAAGACCGCGTCGGCCATCGGCGCGAACGGAAGGAGTAGTTGCTGCGCCAGTCGCGAGTACATCAGGCTGAAGCCGGCGAGCGCAATGAGCAGTCCGCTCGCCGTGTAGATCCAACCGATCGGGTGGCGCGGGCGACGCGTGACGATGAGCGCGCCAACGATTGCGAACGCGAGGACGCCGAGCCCGAGGGAAAGGACGCCCTCCGCGAATCCAGCCGGCTCAACGTAACCGGAAAGCCGCTCGAAGAGCACGAGGCCGAGAACAGCGACGAGCAACGCCGCTGCCAGGAGGGCAGACACCCAGGCCACAATGGCTGCACGGTTGCGCTGGTCCGTCACAACTGCTCAGCCTGATGTGGGGCCGTCCGGCGAACGTTACGGAATCCGGCGAAACGCGGCGGCAGGCGTGTCCGTGGGTGTGCGAGTTCTCGGCACAGCGTCGCGTCATTGAGTGACATCTCGCGCAATTGGTCCAGACGGGTTTCCAAAGCGATGGCTGACCGTGGCTGAGCGCCGGCGGGTCCTTGCGCACATGTTCGATGAACTGCAGGCCGACGGAGCGAGCGGGCTGCGGATGCGGCCGCGGGATCTCTGGCTTGATTACATGCGGGCCGTCGTCGGGGACGGTGGCGTCCCGGTGCGGTGCCTAACTGAGCGGAAGACGGGACTCTATGGCCCCAATGTTGAAACAGTCCGGCTGGTCCGAGACGACCGCGGGTGGCTCCGGCTGGCGGGCTGAGATGAGCACGAAGGACGTGTATGTTGCTCGGCCAAGTGCTGACTACCAAGGACTCGAACGCTACGGGACAAGTTTTCGCTAGGTGCGTCACCCGGGCAGTAGGTTAGAGTCACGCTACGGGGAGGTGGATCCATGAGCGCTCGACGCTTCGCAGTCTCCTTCCTTCTCTCGCTGGTCTTGGCTGCCCTTCCTCAGCTCGCGTTCGCCGCCACGACGTATACGGACTCGGTCGTCGGTCGTGAGTTCTTCGCGACACCGACGGTCGGAGCTTTCGCCGGGACCGCGACCGGGCAGCTACCCGGCTCGTGGTACGCGGTCGTCGAGCACACGCTGCTGTCGGGCGGCGCCACGATCACCGGCGGTCAGTTCGGTCTCACCACGACGATCGGTGGGCGGCCCGCCACCGTGACCGGTACGTTCTTCGGGGGCACTGTGACGCAGACGGGTGGGTCCACCGGCTGCGCCAATCAGACATACGCGGTCGATGGAAAGCTCGAGAACGTCGGGGTGAACGGCGGAAACGGGACCGGGACCTTCAACGCGGTGCTGACCCACTTTCGGACCAGCCTGTTCGGCAGCTGCATCACCTACGCGGCCCGGGTCGTTGGCTCGGTGACTTTGACCTTCTAGATCAAACGCGACGAGCGCCGATCGAACTGCCACACCTCTACCGCGCAGCCACGCTCAAATGTGGGAACGGTGGCCGAGTGTTACCACGGTCGTGGTCGCGGAATGCATCGCGGAAACGCGGGGGTCAAGCACGCGGAAGTGGTAACAGCTCGGCTCGTTCAGGACCGGCGCGGCTGGCTCCGGCTAGCCGGCTAACGCTGTGGTTCAATCGCGCAGATCGCGAGCGACTGTAAAGGCCGTCATCGAACCAGGGCCTCTCACTTGAAAAAAATGTGATTCAGAGAAGGGACCTAGCAACGAAAACACGCGAGAACTGACGCGCCGGACCGACCAACGCCGCGCGTCAGAGAAGCGTCCGATACAAGGTCCATCTGGCGCAAGCTCAGCCGTCTACAGTGGAACCCCCAGGTCCGAAGGCGGAGCGAGGAGCGAGCGATGGTCCAGATGGCGATCGACGGTGACACGCTCCATCTCCGCGTGCGCGGTATCGATCAGATCCTCGCGCTACGCAGCGAGCTCTCGGTGCCGCTCGCGCACATCCGCGCGGTGACAATCCGTCCCGCGGAGGCGCACGGCTGGTTCCACGGGCTGCGCTTCGGCACGAACCTCCCCGGCGTCGTCACCGCCGGGACGTTCCTCACCGGTGATGGACTGGTCTTCTGGGACGTGCACGATCCGGA
>JALYLL010000335.1 GCA_030774255.1 Chloroflexota bacterium
GGGCGCGCCCGAAGGCGCCGGCCGCGAATGGAAGCCGCTCGGCCGCGATCGCGGCGAGCAGCGCGGCCGGCCGAGCCTGCCCTGCCGCAAGGCTCTCGAGCAGGTAGAGGCGGAAGAACGCCGTTGCAAGCCCGGTCGCGGTTGGACGAACCGTCGGTCCCCTCCGTTGGTGGTGACACAAAGAGCGACCCGAACTTGAGGTGGCCCGCGACGTGCCACGCAAGAGCGCAACATGGGAGAACGCGCACTTCTGATCGTGAATCCGGCGGCCGGTAAGCGGCACGCTGAGGACGGCGACCTCGCCGAATGCGTGCGCCTCCTGACCGCGGCCGGCTTTGACATCGATCTCCGGGAGACCGGGACGGAGGGGCCGACCTCGGCCGACCTCGCGAAGAGCGCGATCGCCGAGGGGTTTCGGGTCGTGCTCGTCGCGGGCGGCGACGGCACCGTCGCGCCAGCCGCGATCGCACTGCTCGAGACGGACGTGACGCTCGGCATCCTTCCCTTCGGCAGCTACATGAATATCGCGAACGGCCTCGGGATCCCCCTCCAGCCGATCGATGCGGCGCGGGTCATCGCCGAGCGCAAGGTCAAACGATCGGACGTTGGCGAGGTTGCGGGAAAGGTGTTCTTCGAGACCTGCGGCGTCGGCATCGATGCTGACGCATTCGGCGCTGCGCGCCTTGCCGAGCGCGGCCAGTGGCGCCCCGCATTCCGGCGGATCGTGCGCTGGGCGACGGCGAATTCACATCGCGTGGAGATCACGGTGGACGGCAAGACCGAGCGGCACCGGGTCCTTCAGATCCTGATCGTGAATAGCCCCTATTACGGCTGGGCGCTGCCGATCGTGCCCAACGCGGACATGACCGACGGCCAACTCGATGTGGCGATCTTTCCGCGGAAGGGAAGGCTCCAGCTCCTCGTCTGGATGGCGAAGATCTGGCGCACCGGCCGTCCCGGAAAACCGCCACGGCTCCTCCGAGGGAAGGTCATCGAGATCGCATCTTCGGAGCCCGTCCCCGTTCACGCCGACGGTCAGATCGCAGGGCGCCTCCCGGTCACCGCCCGTTGCCGCGGAGGCGCGCTACGCGTGTTCGCATGAACTTACGCCCGATGTCCACCAATGTGCGCATGTGTATCCCGATGCCCGAGAGCGTCCCGGTCACCTTTCCTTCACGCAGCGCTACCAGGAGCTCAGCCGGAGTCGTGAACGGCGCGACGTCCACATAGGCTCGGCCGATCTCGATCGGCCGATGCGAATCGCTGCCCACCCCGCCGGGGAGATCGTGCGCCCGTGCGAATTCCAGGGCGAGCACGTTGCTCGACGACGCGATCTCACGGGCGTTGAACACCTCGACGATGTCGAGCTTCGGAGCGACGCGCTCGAGCGCCGACCGGCGCAGGTGCCGGCGGCGGTTGCGGCTGAAGGGATGCGGGACGTACGCGAGGCCGCCCTGCTCGTGGATGAGATCGATGCTGCGATCGGCGCTCTGCCCGGGCGCAACTTTCTCTTTCAGGTAGAGACCCACGAGCTCGCCGTCGGCGGTCGTGATCTCCTCGCCGACGATCACCTGAAGGCCGGTGTCCATCTCGCGCAGCCGCAGACCACCTTCGATCGCGTCGTGATCCGTGATGCAGACGGCTCCGAGCTGGGCTTTGCGCGCGAGCTCCGCGAAGTCGGCGAGCGCGACACGGCTATCCCGCGAGTACTCGGTGTGCATGTGCATGTCGAGCCGGATCCTGTCCATTGCCGCGAGTGTGCGGCACCGAGAATTCGCGTGTCGCGAGCGGACTCAGGCTCGGACGCGACCCGCGCCGTCGGCCTCCGCGCCGAACGCGAGGAGGTCAACGACCTTCCGTACATCGTCGGTCCCCGCATGATCGATCGCGACGTCGCCCATCACGAGCGCCGCAAACGCGGCCGTGGTCGCGTCGAGGGCCGGGTGCCGTATGCCGCGCGCCTGCCGGACGCGCGTAAGCGCCGCGGCAAGCCGTTCCCGC